>CAZJHC010000115.1:0-10335 GCA_964545645.1 uncultured Saprospiraceae bacterium | reverse complement strand
ACACATCAAAGTAATCGTTGTCCTTGAAGAGGTCTGTATCTAATATTTCATACTCTAACTCGTCAATTCCTCTTTCTGCATTTGTTCGCACGAGATCACCATACGGAAAAGCCTTGTGCGGATATTTGTACAAATGCTTCATATATGAATGAGTAGGCGTACTATCCAGATAGTAGTATAGCTCCTTGACATCTTCGCCATGATTGCCCTCTGGTCCCGTCAATCCAAATATCCTCTCCTTGAGAATATCATCATTACCGTTCCACAGCGTAATAGCAAAGCATATCGCACAGTGACGATCTGAGATCCCCGCTATACCATCCTCACCCCACCTATAGACCCGCGATCTGGCGTGGTCATGGGGAAAATAATCCCAAGCAGAACCATTTGGACTATAGTCTTCTCTGACCGTACCCCATTGTCTCTCACTGAGGTATGGACCCCACTCTAACCATTTCTTTTTTCCAGAATAGTTATCACTTAACCTGATGTCTTCTTTTGTCGCCATTAACCTTCTTTTGTCAGCTATTTTTTCTTTTTGGACAGCTTTTTCTTTACAGATTTCTTCTTTGCGCTTTTATTCACCTTTTTCTTTGGTGTTTTCTTTTTTGGCGCACTCTTCTTTTTGGTATTCTTTACTTTCTTCTTTGCTGCAGCAGATTTCTTTTTAGCCGCAACTGCTCCTTTTTTCGACTTTTTGGCTTTGACTTTCAGAGCCTTCTTAGTCTTATCACTTTTAGTTTTTTTCGTCATGATTTGATTTTAAAAAAATGTGATCAACCGTTAGTCGTAAATCCTGGGTAGCAAGTCATTGCTCCATCCACAAATAGAGTTGTGCCATTCACATAATCTGACTCATCTGAACATAACCACACTGCTGCCGCACCGATATCTGATGGCTCTCCTATACGCTTATACGGTATCAGTTTGTTAAGCTCTTTGAGCGCTTCTGGAGTTTCCCAGGCATCCGTATTAATTGGAGTCTTGATAGCCCCTGGTGCAATACTATTTGCTCTTACACCAATTGGGGCATATTCTTGTGCGATCGTCTGCATCAACATGACTATTGCGCCTTTAGATGCTGCATAGTTAGCATGACCTGCCCATGGAATGACTTCATGAACAGAGCTCATGTGAATTATTTTACCCAATGCTTTAGACACCTCAGGCCTTCTCCCTCTCCTCATAAATTCTTTTATGGCCTCTCTGGCACATAAAAATTGGCCTGTCAGATTTACATCTATAACCTTTTGCCACTCCTTAAGTGGCATCTCATGCAAGGCGTAATCTCTCTGCAATCCTGCATTGGCCACACATATATCAACGGTGCCAAACTTATCAACTGTTTGTTTAAACATATTGATAACCTGATCTTCTTTGCTGACGTCTGCCTTAACAGCGATCGCATCTCCACAGTGGGCGTCGTTGTTAATCTCATGTGCCATCTGTTCTGCAACGTCCGGTTTAGAGATATAGTTAATGACCACATTGGCACCATCTCTGGCAAGCGCTTTCGCAGTGGCCGCTCCTATTCCTGAGCTAGCACCAGTAACGATTGCCGTTTGCCCAAATAATCTTTCATTAGGTTTTTGATACATATACTATTTTATCATTTGCTAATACCTGGCATTTTGCCACCTATTTTTGTTTTGATTTTATAAAGTCCAGAGTGTGCTGTTAGATATAATGTCTTGCCATCTGAATCACCCCATGCCATATTAGCAGGTCTCTCAGGGCCTATAACTTTTCCTAATAGAGTGCCATCAGGCGATATAATCCAAACACCTCCTGGTGCAGAGACATACACATTACCCTCATGGTCAACTTTGATGCCATCTAGTGCTTCGGATTCGTCAGTTTGTATCATATTATAGAATACTTCTGCTTTTCCTAAAGTACCATTGGTCATAACTGGAAATCGATAAACGATCTTAGAGTTCATCACATCCCGTATATCCCAATTGGTCACATACAGATATTTCTCATCTGGTGAGAATGCGATACCATTGGGACCACCCACCTCCGTAGATAGAAGCTCGACCTCATTATTAACTACTCGATATACCCCTTGATGAGGTGTTTCTTTTGCAGCGTCTTCGTAAGCTTTTTTCAGACCATATGGTGGATCTGTAAAATACAAAGTTCCGTCAGACTTAAAGACGAGATCGTTCGGACTGTTAAGCCGTTGACCATTATAATGAGAAGCAATAACTGTCACAGGACCTTTCCTTTCGTGCTTAATTACTTGTCTGTTACCATGCTGGCATACATATAGTCGCCCATTATGGTCAAGCGTTAAGCCATTAGAACCCGGTTGATGTATCTCCCCGATATCCGTACCCGAATACCCAGACTTAGTGATAAACACTTCGACATTTTTTGTCAAAGGAGAGTACTTGTAGATCACATTCGCATTGGGGTCACTGAATAGCAAGTAACCTCCTGGGTGCCAAACCGGACCTTCGGTAAATTGGAATCCGTCTGCGATCTGTTCTATCTTGGTATTTGGACTGATCAGTTCATCCAGTTCTGGTTGAAACTTAACGATATGACCTAAGTCTTTCCATTTTGGATTGACGTCATATTCTTTGTGGAAGTCCAGTGTTGCCGATCTGATCCAGATATAGTTATCGGGAATATCCGCCAGAGGGCCATTGATCCCAAATACTGCTATCTGGAATTGATCTCCAGGTTGAGCATTGTCGGTAAGGAATATACGATTCCGAGCGTTGAAGCCCTTCACCATACCATTACCCGACTGTCCAAAGGTTTTTGGAAGCTCACCATTGACCCATATTTCTGAATAATCGTCGATAACGATCTCAAACACGACTGTAGATCCTGTCGGATCAAAGCCATCTATTGTAGCAGGAATGGTAATATCCATACGATACCAGTTGAAGCAAAGTCTGCCTGGACATCTCCGCTCCTCGAGTGACGTCGGATCTAATACTTCCCAGCTGCTATCATCGTAGTCAGCACCGCCAGCTTTGGGTTCTATGTTCCACGTCGCTTGCTTAGGACCAGTAGGATAAAGCGGTAGTGGATCATCGCCCGAAGGGCCGGGTGCTCCAAATCTATCATCAACAATATCCGCATCCGAATACCTCCATTCGGTGCTTAATAGTTGGATGCCATCATGGGTTCTCAGATCGACAACCGCATCGGGATTATCTGCAACGAGTTCTCTACTTTCTTGTGCTAAGACTATCGTCGAAAAAAGAAATAAGAAAATGAGTTGGAATACTTTCATTTCTACTTTATTTGGTGCCCTCCAACTTATCGATCGAGATTGCTCTTGATTGACGAGTTAAAGGGACTTAGTTTTTGTTTATTATCTCAAGCCTAGTGCGGCTTCAGATATTTCTACATCTTGATCAGCCGATGCCGCACCACTTACGCCGATGCCCCCGACAACTTTGCCATTGACCATGATAGGCAGGCCTCCTCTCATCATGTTATAGCCAGCTGTGATCAGGGAGTTTCTCCCACCGTAGATACCATCTTCTAATTTTTTGGTAGGAAATCCAAAAAGTGCTGCAGACCTTGCCTTTCCTATCGATACATCTGAAGACGATCTAAATGTCCCAGTTTCTCGGATCACGTAGATCGGCATTCCTGCTTCATCAACTATCGCAATAGCGCCACCTGGAGCTTTGTTATCTCTGAGATATTGTAGGGCACGTTTGCCTAGTTCTTCAGCTGCTTCAAATGTCAGACGACCATCTTGCAAGTGTGCATTAGTAAGACTTGATCCATATGCTTTATGGAGATCAGGCCAGTTTTTATCTGCGTTCGGTATAAACATTTGTGCCCCTTTGCTCTCCCACATTCCTACAGCTTTTGCGTTGCGTTGCACATATAGTTTATCATTGTGGATAGACCATGTACTGATGTGTCCTGGCTCTAACTTGCCCATGGATGTCGATACTGCACAGTGCCCACCATATTGCGGTGCATACTTTGCTGGATTCGCTTCAAACATTCTTCTGTTTGACTCAGAAGTAAACTGATAAGTTGCTCCCTGATACTCAGCTGTATGCTTGTAAGAACCTGGAGCTTCATTCTTTTTACATAGCTCTACGACATCATACCCATCTAACATGACTCCTCTCGAATCTACATTTACGAGATTCTGAGCAAAACAAAAAGAACTTAATAATAACAGTGTAATAGTGATTTTTAAATGCTTCATGACTTTGATTATTAATATGATTTTTAAATTTCTCTTCCTTCTTTAGCAACTAGACAAGGCCACATAGATTCGCCTCGATTTGTGAGACCTTCTTGGTCCTTCATCCATGCGTTATAGGCCTTTTCGTTCGTTACAAAATAGAGCTTGCCGTTATAGACCGCATAATGTTCTTTATCGACAGCTTCTACTTTTCCAAAAGCGGCAGCAACTACACAATACCCGCCTATTTGCGGCATATATTTCTCTGGATTGCCATCAAATAATCGTTTATTTTCTGGTGTAGAAAATAGAAACTTGACTCCGTTGTGAGTTGAGCTTAAGGTTTCTACTCCTTGACTAGGGTTTTTACTGATGTAAAAAGAAACCACATCAAGACCATCCATGGATCTTTGTTTGTCATCCGTATAGTCTAAGTCCATACCTTCCGGGTAGGCTTGATCACAGGATGGTGTGCATGAGATAGCTGCAATAGATATCACCGCAAATAGGTTTAATAACAAGTTTTTCATATTAGTAGGTATTTTTAGTTTAGTTCATATAAGAGTATAGCATGACCATCTGGGTCTCTGACAATTACACTTTTACTATAATCGAGCTCTTGCATGGTCACTATTCCGTTAGAGATTATTTTATAATTTTCTCTTTCGATTTTATCGACTAGTCCTGACAGGTCATCCACTTGCATCGCCGTATGCCAATACCAATGATCTAAAGGCGTTGAGTCTTCAGGATAGGGCTTTCCTCCAGGTGGCGCTATATATTCTAAGAATTCTACCCCAAAGCCCGATGTAGCGTGCAACCCCGTAATTAACAATCGTGCTCCGAACACTTGATTTAAGTGTTCTTGCTCTGACCCATAGTTTTCAGAATTTCCAGCTACCCGCAGGCCAAGTACATCCTGATAGAAATGTAGGCTTACATCGGTATCGTCAATCCCTATGGCAGTATGATCTATGCCTAAAAACCGGTCATCTGTTTCCTTCTTCCACTTCGGATTTCCTTTCCCTTCAGGGAAGTAGATCAACTCGAGGTTATGATCATCCTTGTCTCTGAAGTAGAATGCAGATATACCGGCTGCCGCTGGTATATAATCTGGCAAGGTCTGTGGCGCTGTACTTACATGCTCTACCTTATTAGCATGGACTTGCTCATAGGCCGCTGGCATGTCATCAACGACGATAGCTATGTGTTGAAACCATAGATCGTTAGACTTAGAGTCAAACGGAATTACTCGAGCAGGAAGATCTGAGTCAAACTCTAACAACCTTACCTCGTTACTTCCTATTGCTACTGATGTAAGCTGTAAGGAAAGGTCATGATCTTCTCTTATGCCAAATAACCTTTGGAGCGCTTTGCCCGAAATTTCTTTGGTATACTTAACTTCTGCGTCGACATTTTTTTTCAAAAACGCCACTGCACTTTCTGTATCAGATACCGTATAAGACACGTGGGTTACATTAGTAACCTGTTGCGACATACTTGCTGCCGCAAAAAGCAATAGGATTATGATTAATTGGTACTTCACTTTTTATATAATCTCTTTATTGATATAATCTCCTACACGGAGTGCCATTGCCATAATGGTCAATGCCGGATTAACCGCTGCGCTAGATGGAAAAAACCCTCCATCGACAACAAATAGGTTATCTACTTCATGACTGCGACAATAGGTATTGAGGACGGATGAATTCGGATCATTGCCCATCACCGTTGTGCCACATTGATGCGCCACTCCAGCAACTGGTATTTTCTTACCTAGGTAGATATGATTAGGTAGCAGATGACTCTTACAGCCTGCATGCTCAAGGGCATATCTAAGCTTCTTCTCTAATCGACGATGTCCCTCTAAATTGTTCTCGGTATAATGAAGGTGGAGCTTTCCATCTTTTATTATGACTCTGTTGTCTTTATCGGGCAAGTCTTCAGAGGTCAACCAAAAATCTAAGGCATGTTCTGCTAGATATTTCAATGTCATCCCTGGAGCAAAAGACGGTGCTTCTTCTTCAAACATCACAGGGTCTGACTTCCCTAACATCTGGACATGACCCAGTGGGTATTCGAAGTCCTTAGATGAATGATAGAAATCGTTAATCGCAAATGTCTTTCCAAATGTCGTAGGATTGGGCTTAACAGATAGTGCGAGCATGGCTGTGTTATTATGACACATATAATTTCGCCCGACTTGGTCACTGCCGTTGGCTAAGCCATTTGGATGTTTATCATTTTTGGATTTTAGTAGAATCGCTGCACTATTGATTGCTCCCGCACATAGGCAATATACTTCTGCTGTTGCAGTACGTGTTTGTCCATCAACTATAGCCACTACTTTGGATACCTTGCTTCCTGTGGCTTCAGTTTCTAAATGTTGCACATCACAATGTGTCCATATGGTTATATTTTCTTTGGAAGCATTGGGTTTCACCCCCGTCACGTGTGCATCAGCCTTGGACTCAGTCGGGTCAGGATACCCATCGAATCTATCTAAGACCAATTCTGCACCAGTAAGGTCTGATTTCCTCAATCCTACGGGAAGCGGGAATGGCTTCAAGCCAAATACCGTCAGATCTTCGTATAGTTTCTGTATTCTTGGTTCGTGCTCTAGCGCAGCGTGCCGATATGGTCGAGATTCTGCAGGCTCAGTGGGATCAGTGCCCCTCTCTCCATTGACGTGATATAATTCCTCTGCCTCCTGGTAGTAATCCTTTAGATCATCATAAGATATCGGCCAAGCAGGAGATACGCCATCATGGTGCTTAATTTCTCCAAAATCTTCTTCTCTCAATCTAAAGAGCGCCGCCCCAAAGACTTTGGTATTGCCACCTACACAATAGTGTTGCCCTGGCACAAAAGCATTACCCTTTTTGTCATACCACGACTCCTTAGTCTTATATCGCCCTTTTAAAAATACTTCTTCTGTATCCCAATTTTGTTTTTCCTTAGGGATATAACCTCCCTTTTCTATTACTAATATTTTCTTGCCCGTATCTGCAAGTTTGTGAAGCAAGGTGCCTCCTCCTGCACCAGTACCAATAATTATTATATCGTAATGATTATTTGTCATTCTTAAGATTCATTAGTTTTTTGAAAGATTTTTAGATAATAAATGATCTGCTACTCTTAATGCATTAGCGATTATGGTCAGGCTAGGATTTACGGCAGAACTGCTGCAGAAAAAACTGCTATCAACTACATATAAATTGTCGACATCATGAGCCCTACAGTTAATGTCAAGGACAGAGGTCGTCGGGTCCGTTCCGAAACGACAAGTCCCATTCTGATGCGAAACCCCTGAGACGCCTAATTTGAAGCCCGCATAGACGGTATCCTTACAGTAGCCCTCTTCGCAATCGATAGAACTCAGTATTCCAATCAATTTTTTTCTGAGTCTGGTATATGCTTCCAGATTATTAGGTGTATAGTCGATCTTAATCTGGTCGTCTTCAGCAATCATTACTCTGTTATTGTGGTCAGGTAAGTCTTCTGCCGTAATAAAAAAGTCAATACTATGACTAGCCACATCTTCTACATCCCAGGATTTATCAGGGTTGATCGCTTCTAACTCACTTCTGAGCGTGTCAGGATCTGTCTTACCCATGAGTTGAATAGATCCCAATGGAAATTCTGAGTCTTTTGCTCCATGATAAAAGTCAGAGATGATAAATGCCTTTTGAAACTTCGAATCATTAAGAGTCTTGGATATCGCTACTACGGTACCGTTATTATGAATCATCAGATTCCGCCCTACCATGCCAGATGAATTAGCCAAGCCGTTAGGATAAATATCGTTTGTAGACTTGAGTAATAGAGCAGCAGTATTAATCGCACCACAGGAAACTATGACAGTGTCGCCAGTATAAATTTTGATGTTATCCTTAGCCGACAGACAAACCACCTCGGTTACTTTATCACCCTCTGCGTTCGTTCTTAATTCGATAGCTGTACGGTTCGTTTTCAGCACTACATTCTTGTGCTTTAGTGCCTTATTTAGCGCTATGACATGTGCATCCGCTTTTGACTCTGTAGGGTCTGGATAACCATCGAACAATGAGAGGTTCACTTTACCTCTTTTTACTTTATCGTCCTTCGGGAGCTTCACGCCAATAGGTAGTGGAGCGGGATTTAATCCGAGGTCTTTTATGGCTCCAAACAATTCTTTCATTTTTGGTTCCAATTTCAATGGAGGATATGGATAATCTTCAGAGGCTACAGGATCAGTAGGATCCACTCCTCTCTGCCCATGTACGTGATATAGCTTTTCGGCTTTAGTATAATATGGTTCAAAGGCCGAATAATCCAATGGCCATGATGGGGATACACCTCCATAGTGCTTTACTTCACTGAAATCACTTTCTCGCATCCGAAGTAATGCCGCACCATACATTTTTGTATTGCCACCCACACAATAGTGTGTAAACGGCTCAAACTCATTGTCTTCTTTATCCAACCATTTCTCCTCAGGGCGATACTTACCGTCTGTAAATACCGCTTTGGGATTCCAGTTATCAGTTTCTTGAGGTAAAAAATCACCCCGTTCTAGGATCAACACCTGCTTTCCAGACTTGGCAAGTTCATAAGCTATCGTTGCCCCTCCAGCTCCAGTACCTACTATTATGAAGTCATACTTTTTCATTAACCCCGTTTAACGTTACAAAATTTATCAGCTCCAATTTTGATATTGAGCCTACAGTGACGTCCTTAACTTCTGATTGCTCAATTACTAGCAACGCTGGTAAATTATTTATTTGGTAGAGCCTAAATACATCTTTGAAAGAAGGGTGATCATAATCCAATGAAAATAAATTCAAATGGACGTTAGATTCTGATCGTTGTTGATCGATGTACGATTGAATACTTTGACTTAACATCAAAAAATCACCAGACTCCTTTCTATGCATAATTAATATGCCCGTATCTATGAAACTGATTAGTTCATCAACATCCTCGTACGTTTTGGTAATTTTTTGAATCATAAGTTTTGGTGATCTCCATATAAACAATGTATACCAGACACCAAAGGTTGCTATTTCCTAATAATTATATAAAACATTATTAATCAATGTTTTATATATTATATTAATTTTTAATTAAATAGTACGACTATACTAAATTCTTACATTTCAGAATCCCTGCGATTATATATCAGAGTTACTGCAAGATTAGGTGGGTAAGGTTATAATACACTTGGTTCCTTTCGGATCATTATTTTCAAATGTTATACTTCCGTTATGCTTATCAATAATTGATTGTGAAATGCTCAAACCCAGTCCTGTGCCATTCTTAGGGCCTTTTGTTGAAAAGAATGGCTCATAGATCATAGTAGATATAGATGGACTAATCCCAGAACCAGTATCTGCAATAATAATATCAACACTGCCCCTCCGCTCAATAATGTTTATTTCAATATTGCCCTTACCGTCCATGGCTTCGATAGAATTGAGCAGCACATTCATGAATACCTGATTTAATTGACCGGGATAGCAGTTGATTTCATAATCTCGGAAGGAATAATTAAGCTCTAGAGTTATACCATGTAACTTATTGGACAACAGTTTAATGGTAGACTCAAGGCCTGATACTATATTATATCTAACTTGATTGGTAACATCCTCCCTCGTGAATAAACGTAAACTTCTGACGATCTCAGCAGTACGATTAGCTCCATCCTCCACTGCTGTCAACATCTCATTGATGTCTTTGTATATTGACTTAACATCTTTGTATTGTTCGCTCTTTAGAGCTTCAATCAGAGTTTTCAAGTTATTGACGCCATTATATATGAAGTTAACCGGGTTGTTGATCTCATGGGCCACCCCTGCAGTGATCTGACCTAAGGCAGCTAATTTTTCGGATTGAACCAACTTTGTCCTAGCTCTCATCAGCTTTTCTTGACTTTCTCTTTGCGCAGTAACATCATGTATCAGGCCAAACAGATATTGATAATTATTGTCCTTATCATATATAAAAGTCAAGTGTGTTTCGGTCATCAGTATCTGACCATCTGGGCGGATGAGTCTCTTATTAGGTTCGAATAGATACTCGAGCTTATTATCAAAAGCTTGGCAAAATCTATCAGTATCCTGTTCCAAATCATCCTCAAATGTCAACTCCATCATCGTTTTAGTCAGGGCGTCACTTTTATC
>CAZJHC010000114.1:0-10451 GCA_964545645.1 uncultured Saprospiraceae bacterium | reverse complement strand
TATGAATCAGCAAGTAGAAAATAGGTTAAACAATAGACGCATTAAACCTACAGCTATGCGAATCTTGGTTTTGCAATATTTGTTAAAGCAGGATAAAGCAGTGTCTCTCCAAAACATAGAAGACGAATTTGAGCTTGCTGATAAATCAACTCTTTACCGTACACTGAGAACCTTCGAGAAAAACAAACTGGTTCACACTATTGATGACGGGACTAAGAAGTTAAAATATGCTCTATGCATGGAGAACTGTGAGTGTGACGCGCAAGATCTACATTATCATTTCCACTGTAGCCACTGTAAAAACACATATTGCCTTACGAATCAGATTATTCCGCAATTAGCTCTTCCAAAAAACTTCACGATGACCCAAGCAAATATGGTCATTAAAGGAGTGTGTGGATCGTGCAACACCTAAACATTGCAAGTAAGTTGCACCAACTTACCCATATCTTTGCGGTGCGATGAAGAACTTATCATTCATATTATCTCTATACTTCTTGGCATTATCTTTTAGTCCATGTACCGATATTGCGGCTAGCCATATAGTTGATTCAAAGACTATTGTGTCGATTCAGAATAATACTTCCCACAATCACTCTGATAATACCAATGATGATTGCCCCCCTTTTTGTGTATGTGCTTGTTGTGGTTCAGTACTGTTGGCCTCTCCTTCAGAGGCAATAACAACACATTTTGATTTGTTTTTTACATCTTGTTCATTCGACTATAATTTTGGCTATTCATTTGACTATATCAATAGTCTTTGGCACCCACCTACCATTTGTTAAATCACTATGGAGAGTATCGTAAGGCTCTTCTATTAAGACTTTTCTGATTTAACAAAAACATAATTAATGAATAAAATAATTTTTGTTGCCTTTCTGGCAATGGTTCCACTATTGGGTTTCGGGCAAAACTTTGACTTAGAAGCGATAGTATTGGATGAGGAGAATAATGAACCCTTAATAGGTGCCACACTCCAATTTACAGATACAAATAGAGGTGATGTATCAGATATGCACGGTAAGATCATTATCAAAAATGTACCAGGTGGTACACATAACATTAGCATCTCTTACATCGGATATGAGACTATTGATACTCTTATAAATGTTGCTAATCTGTCAGTACCTCTTGTGTTTCATTTACACAGTGTAAGTGAAGATTTAGAAGAGGTAACAATTATGGCCACGCGAAGCACCCGCACCATCAAACGTATTCCTACAAGGGTAGAATTCATTGGTTCTGAAGAGCTTGAAGAGAAAGCCATCATGAATGCTTCAAACATAAGCCTTGTGCTAAGAGAAAGTACAGGTATTCAAATCCAACAGTCTTCATTAAGTAGTGGAAATAGTAGCATACGTATCCAAGGGCTCGATGGTAGATATACTCAGCTTCTTAAGGACGGATTCCCATTATTTGGGGGATTTTCGGGAGGATTGAGCATTATGCAGATTCCTCCTTTGGATTTACAACAGTTCGAGGTAATCAAAGGAAGCTCATCCACATTATATGGTGGCGGAGCTATCGCGGGTTTGGTCAATATGGTATCAAAGACACCATCAGACGAAGGCCAATTCGATGTTATGTTGAGTCAGACACATGCAGGAGGTTCAACAGCAAATGCTTTTTTCAGTCAAAGACATAATAAAATTGGCTGGACGCTCTATGGGGCGGCTCATTATCAACGGGCTTATGATCCCGATAGTGATGACTTCTCTAATTTGCCGAAGACTTCCAGCTTTTCCTTTAATCCAAAATTCTTTTATTACCCAAATGAACAATCGACCCTATGGATAGGACTTAATACTACCTATGATAATAGATTAGGAGGAGATATCACGCTGATAAACGAAGGGAGTGGAGGAATTCATCAGTTTAGCGAGGATAATTCATCAAAACGAATTAATGCTCAAACTGTATTTCGAACTCAGTATAATGAAAGAAAGGCATTCGAGTTGAAGAGTAGTATCTCTCTCTTTGATCGTTTATTAACCACCCCTTCATATTTGTTCGACGGCAAAGAAATAAACTCCTTTACGGAGGCATCACTTAGTAATTCATCTGTAGGGCTTGATTGGATCGTCGGGGCAAACCTTTATTCTAATGCCTTTGATGAAGAGGCGAGTAGTTCAGAAAGAGATCAGAAAGATATTATTGGTGGGGTATTCTCTAACATCACTACTGATTTAAGTCATGACTTAATAGGTGAAATAGGTTTTCGAGTTGATCACGCTAAAGATTGGGGAACTTTTGCATTGCCCCGTCTTTCATTGCTTTGGAAACCGATCGATTCTTTTTCATCAAGGATAGGTGGAGGATTAGGGTATAAAATACCTGATCTTTTTACGGAAGAGTCAGCTAGGCTTAATTTTCAGAATGTTTTAGCAATAAACAAGAATGAATTAAACCCTGAGACATCCATTGGATTGAACTTGGATTTTAACTATACAACTGTAGTTTTTGATCAAGTGGTCGCATCTATTAATCAACTATTTTACGTCACCTCTATATCAGATGCCTTGTTGTTGAATTCGACGAGCGATGAAAGGTTTGTGTTCACCAATGCAAGCGATAATATTTTAAGTCGAGGGTCTGAAACCAATGTGAAGCTGAGTTACGGAGACTTGAGATGGTTCCTGAATTATGCATTTATTGATACTCGACTAACGTATTTGCCCGAAAGTCCTCAGAAGCCATTAACTCCAAAACATAATGCGGGTACCGTGCTCATGTATGAAAATGAAAGTTGGCGTATTGGATTGGAAGCATACTACACAGGCAGTCAATTACTAAGTTCTGGAGTTCGCACAAATGACTTTATCATGATGGGGCTACTGTTGCAAAAGCACTTCTCATGGGGCAGTCCATATGTGAACTTTGAGAACTTCACTGATCGTAGGCAAAGCAAATTTTCACCTGAAACATTTGGGCTTCATGATCAACCTGAATTTGCTGAGATTTATGCCCCTACAGACGGTTTTATTTTTTCAATGGGCATCAAAGTTCGTCTGATAGGTGAGGATGAAGATCATTAACTTTTACATCATAATAGTTTCAAGATGAATCCTGAAAAAGCCTTATTCATTTACTTACTCCTTTATTTTTTCATTGTGTTTGTTCTAAGAACCTACCTGCATTGGAAGAGGACAGGAGTTAATGCTTTGACTTTTACCAATTCAGATGATGCACATGGATATAATGGCAAGCTGTTCACATTTATCTCAATCTTAGAGTTTGCCGTAGTTTTCATTTATGCGTTTGTTCCAAATTGGTATGAGTATTTGCTTCCATTTTGGTATTTAGAAATTCATTATCTAAAAGTCATTGGTTGGTGTCTGTTGATCATTTCACTTATAGTAGTGTGGTTAGCTCAATCTCAGATGCGTGCATCATGGAGAATAGGAATAGATGAAATCAATGATACACAAATCGTAACTACTGGTTTTTATGCCCTCACCAGAAACCCTATTTTCTTAGGTGTCATGATAGCCAATATGGGTATATTCTTGATTATTCCTAATGCATTCACATTGCTCATAATTTCTCTATCGACAGTTAGTATTAATACCCAAGTACGTTTGGAAGAAGAGTTTTTAAGTAGGAAGCATGGGATAAAATATGAAAAGTATCGCCAGACTGTTAGAAGATGGTTTTAATCAGTAGTGTTGATTTGTCTACAAAACGACCGTTTTCTATACCATCTAAAATACCCTTTGTTTTAGCCTCAAAAAAGGTATAGTTACTCAGTATAGAAATCAACGTCTACCTTAGACGTTTTTTAGACTCTTATACTGATATTATGCTCATTGGTTATGCCCGTGTCTCAACGTTAGATCAAAACCCTGATTTACAGCTCGATGCCCTCAAAGAGACTGGATGTAAAAAAATATTCACAGATAAAGCCAGCGGCTCAGTACAGGAGCGTCCAGAGTTGGATAAGCTGAAAGGAATGTTACGTGAAGGTGACACGCTCGTAATATGGAAGCTCGACCGTCTTTCTCGCAGCCTAAAACATCTTATAGAGTGGATGGAGTTCTTAGATAGGGAAGGGGTACAGCTCAAAAGCATACAAGACTCTCTCGATACTTCTACCGCTATGGGTAAGTTTATCTTTCATGTATTTGGTGCGCTCGGTCAGCTCGAAAAGGACATAATCCGTGAGCGTACTATGGCTGGCTTATCCTCAGCTCGTGCCCGTGGTAGAATAGGAGGCAGACCTCGTAAGCTCGACCCTAAAAAGGTAAAACGTGTACAAGAGATGTACGATAAAAAAGAGATGACGGTAAAGGAGATTTGCGAATGGGCTGGTATCTCCAAGGCTACCCTGTACAAGTATATCAAGTAGATTATAGCTGTTCAGAATCGCCGATTTGACAAATATTTTTTCATCGGTATAATTAGTCTGTTTTTACTCTTTACTTCAGAATCATGTTATCAAATAACCCTTGATCCCTCGAAAGCACTGACAAGTCAAATAATGAAAATGAAATTATATCGGCAACCAACGAAGAGCTAAATACCCTTAAACGTGACTTAGAAATACAAGACAATTCTTACCCAAATATCACAAGGATTATGTCTTTAAAAATGGATGATATTTCTACCATGCGCCAAGTGCTGGAAAGTACCCCTGACTTAGATACATCTCGTAAAATACTCCAAGAAATGGATATGTTTTTGACAATGGCAAAAGCTCAAAATAAAATAGCCAATCATCATAAAACATTGATACAAATGAACACTATTTCTAAGCAAGTGCAACCCATGATATGAGTGCCTGACAATTTAATATCCGAAGCGGAACAGTTAAAGAACGATGTACGAGAGTATATGTATAATTCCCTTGGTTACAGACCTTCAACTGACAGCTATGAGGATTTTGATTCACTTTAGGCTACTTCCATACATCATTTCGCGTACAGACTTTATACCATTTAGCTCTTTCGTCCCTTCCTTGTTCTGTAGTTTGGGCAAAAACATACCATGTTTGGCTAACATGAAATGCAAGAATTTTCTTTAGAGCTGCACTCTTATTATTTCTTTCAAAAGTCCTTCGGCGTAACAAGTGCTTGGGAGCATCACTTATGATCTCAATCAAATGCCACTTGTTATTTTCTAAATACAGAACATAGGTATTATCTTCTGTATAATTTTGGTTCCACACTGTTATTTCGTGCGCATTTTCATATTCCTGAACTTGTTGTAGAGGTTTAATAATAAATCGCGCCATACCGCCATTACTAAATTCATCTGGATTCTTAATAGTCTTTGCGTATAGATTTATCTCTAATTTTTCGGAGTCATCGTTTCGTGAAAAGTATGTCCCCAATTTAATATCATCAACTTGATCTATATATAGATCATACCTGTTCTCAGGCATCCCTTTAAAAAGAAGTAGTTTTTGGTTTCCGTATTTCTTTTCTAACTCCCTAAAAGAATCACCCTCTTCAGTCGATTGCTGGCTATTTTCTACTATTGCCTCTTTGGCATTATCCTTTAGCTCCTTTAATTCCTCTCTTGTATACGTTTGAACCTCTTGGGGTTTTGCTTTTACTTCTTCAGGAGCGGATATTGGTTCACTTCGAGAAACTTCTTTTTGTGGCACTTCTGTATCGTTAGAACCAACCTTTAGTTGCTCTCTTTGGAGTTTAGTCTTTTCTAACTCTAATTCTATTTTAGCTTTTTCTAATTCTAATTCTGCTTGTTTCGTTTGATCTCCTTTACAAGAGAAAAACAGAATAACACAAGCGACAAATAAATACTTCATTTTATAAATTTATTCTTTCAGATTCACAAGATACCCAACTGTCAAAATCCTGTAAAATATCGTTATAGGATGCGAACAAAAAGTACTTTCGGTATGGCTCGGTAATAACTGTGCTTTGGCGTACACGCTCCATTGTCGCACGCATACAGCCAGCTTCATTGAACACATATAACACACGATTCCCTTTATTAAATCCGTAATGCTCGCTTGCTGATCCTATGTCGAGCGTTTTTTTATGGCTCTCGATCTGTTTCATTGCTCTACCTGTATCAGCCCCCATGTGCATCTCTATAGCGTATAGGCTTCTTTCTGTTCGTCTATCAATGAAAAATAAGCCGTCAGGCACTACCCTTTTCTTAGTGATAGGGTCTAAGAGTATGGAAGTCTTAGCCCTAAGCGTTCCAGCTCTCGCATTACCTGTGAAATCAAAATAGGTATCATACAATGGCACTTCATAGCCTTTGGACTCTGCCCATCTATACAGTGATATTTGAGTGTCTATGAAGCGTTTACGGTGTTCGTAATCCTTGACGTAAATCGTACTGGTTTCTGCCGGTCTTTTTATCGTGTCCGGGTCTTGCTTCATGTAGAGTACTAAATCCTTTGCCCCTTTGGGCTTCAGGAAATAAACATACTCCCTTTGGTTAAACTTATGCGTCCCGCCGAACATATGACAGCCTAATAGCGGACTCCTACCCTCTCTCATCTTCTTTAGGAGTTTGTTTGTATCGCTCTTGTCCTTAGCATCACCCTGTACCAATAAATCAACGACCTGTGAAGTAGTCAAATACTTATACTGTGCTAATGCTTGCAGTATTTCGCTTTGTCTTTGTGTTATGATGTCATTGGTGCTCATATAGGTCATGTTATAAATCATACTTAGGCTTTGCCCCACTTTCTGCCACTACATCACTTTTTGGTTCATTTGTGTGCTGTTTTATGGGGTTTGCAGCCCCTTCGATCGGCGCATAATATTTCTTCACCTGATCCTCTCTTATAGCTTTTCTTTCTTGACTGTCTTGGTAGTATCTCGAAGTCCATTTTGCCAAGTGTGCTGGCGGTCTCGTCCTGTATGGTTTAGCCGTTACTTTAGTCTTTGGACTCTGTGCATCTATATAATACTCAAAGGGTTGTAGCTCGTCAAATTCGGTCAGTTTGATACCCATTTCCTCAGCCATAACCCTCAGCGTTTTTTTGCTGGCGATCCCTACCGCTTTGATCGAAGTGTTACCCAAAATAGTATCTCTTAACTCTGTATTGGATATCTGCCCTATAGACTGGTGCGATAGGATAAGGTGCATTTTGTACTTCCTTGCCTCCGCTAAAATCACCTTGATACTATCAGTTACATAGTTCTGAAACTCATCTATGGCCATGAATGTAGGCATACGATCATCTTCGTTTTGATCCGCTCTTTTGAATGCCAAGGATTGAAACATAGACACTATAAATTTCCCGTATGCTTGGCTTGCTTCCTCCCCCATTTTACCCTTAGATAATCCGAACAACATAACCTTACCCTCTTCTACTGAAGCCTCTATGTCGATAGTAGACTTTCCTCCATTAGCACAGGTTAGATTGCGAAATACTTCCGTATTCAATAGGTTCTGAATCTTATTAAATATACTGTTTAGGGTTGCCTTATACGTAGTTGGTATTTCGCCGTCCTCAGCTCCCCAAACTCTGGCAAACATCTTTCTATGAGCTTCATACGGGTTTCTCATGCCGTGTCTTACCATCTTCTCCCTAACCTCAGGATTTTCTGAGTCCATAAGGTCTTGTAAGTCTTCGAGGGTCGTCCCTTCAACCCTCAAAAGGGTTGATATAGCAGGTCTCAAAACAGCATCCATTTGAGAACTAAGTTTTGTCCCTTCCTTCAGAAGCTCTATAAATACTTTGGTTAACTCCTGAGCATATCTATCAATATTCTGCCTCGATGTGTCTTTAATATCAAAAGGATTAATGACAGGTACATAGCCTTTATGATAGTATGGGTCTATGTAGATTAGCCTTTCAGGGTCTTTGATATTCAACGCAAAATCTCTTAGCTCTTCGGCTAAGTCTCCGTGCGGTTCTATGACTACAATAGATTGCTTTTTCTGCTCTGATTGTAGCTCGTGGATGATGACTTTTAGGAGGTTACTTTTTCCTTGTCCTGTTTTCGCCATAATGTGCATATGGCGTTCTAAACCGTCCTTTGGTAGTCTCATCTCCACGGGCTTGAAAAAAAACGGTATCGAGCTTGCTTGGCTTTTTTGAAGAAGCCTCATATAACCCCTGTAGTCTCTCTTAATCCCTGATAGAAGATTCCTTTTTTGATCATAGGTCTCAATCATATAAAAGTCATACGCTCGATGATAGATATACTCTGACTCGTCTATAGCCTCTGAAAACAGCATTTCAAACTCTTCAAATGTTACGAGTCGATGATCTAAGCACTTCGCGTATTGTGGTGAGAATGGTTGTACTTGCTCTATCCTGTCCTCCATCTCTTCGACTAAGAAGTCGATAAACTCTAATGTCGCTTCAGGCATATTTAAGGGGGGAGTCTCCCCTATTGGTATGCCATCATCTTTAGTATTCGGATAGCCCGAATACCTAAGAAACAAGGACAATAATTCCTCATAAGATAGTGATTCAACTACAGTCATTACTTACCTAAATATCACACTATTTACCAATCTTATTATATCACTTATCCAAAATTTGTCAATAGTCTGATTTTGAACAGGTTATGTCCCTAAACTCAATTCAAAATTTATACTACTATCACTCCCCTCAATATTCCTGCTGTACATCGAAATATATCGCGAAGGTCTATCTGCATAAATCCAGTTCCTTGAATCCCTCTTATTTCAGATTGCCAAGACCCCAGCCAAACCAATTACCTATCTCGCCAAACTTCATAACGGGGGAACTGGTAGGGGGCATTCCCCTGCCCCCTAACCCCCTAAGGGATAGGATCGCATTTTTTAGCACTCCCCTACCGACGGGTATTTTTCTTTAGCTCTCTGTTTTCGTCACGTTGTCGTTGTAGCTCTTCTCGTAGTCGCTTCTCCTTCAGTTTGGATAAATCACTGGTTTCTTCATCGAGCTTTTTTCGAGCAAGATTATGATAGTGCCGTAATCGTGGCGTTGCTTCCTCTACCCTTCTTTGCTCTGCTTGCTGTTCTCTTAGAGTTTGGTTTTCTGCTCGTAGCGCGGTGATCTCTCTTTCAATGGCAGATAACCTTTGTTTTGTTTGCGAAAGCTCGTCATGGGTCTTTAAATGCTGTTCTCTTTCCCAGTCGGTTATATCGTTCAGGAATGGCGATAGATCAGCTTTATGATTTTGTACTATCCTGCGTTTGGGTAGTTGTGACATCCTAAACGGTATAATGGATCGCCCTTGCTGTCTTCGGCTTTTCATAAAAAAGGAAAATAGTAAGCATCCAAACACAACTAATGATGCTGTCTTATTGTCGCCGTTTATCGTAATTCCTACAAAAATCAGAAAGGCTATTATCACCCATTGTATTATACCTGTTTTCTTGTGACTGCCTATATAGCCTGTCAGTGCAAGTAAAATAACTATAGCGACTATCTGATTTTCACCCATAAATATTGTTTTGTTGTAATGTTGTTTACAACATTTATTGTTTTATTGTTTTACGGGTTCACTTCTTTAAATCCTCACGGATAAGCATATGTATATACTCTCTCATCTTCATGCCTCTTTCTGCTACCCTAACTTTCATCTGTAAATACAAATCACCATCAAACTCAATAGTACTTTTCTTTGTCATGCCGTTCTTGATGGCTTCAGATTTAACAGGGGCTTTTTTAGTAGTTGTTTTCTTGGCTTGTGTTTTCTCTACTGGCTTGACTTTCGGCTTCCTTCTTGTTAATGGTATATCTGACATTGTTATGTATTGAGTGATAAAAATTACTTCTGTAGCTGTTTAATGAGTGATAATGTTTTGCTCCCTAAATCCTGCATTTCTCTTTTGGCTTTCTTGTTCGTTGATTCATATGATCCTAAGCCATAAGCCATGATACTCTTATGAGTCTGACGTTTCTTGATCTTGGCTATTACTGGTATATCGTACTTGTCAAAAGCACTCTTAAAGCTCTTATCTAATTTCTGTTCTCTATGCTCTGTAGAGTCGAACTCAGTAAACACACCATAGACAGGTAAGCCGTCCTCTTGTATAAACTCGTCTACTTTCTCTAAAAAGTCCTCAAAAGCCCATAAATCAAATGGGCTTGGCTTAACGGGAAATATGAGCAAATCCGTTATTTCAAGTATCGTGTCTGTGATCCCTGCAAGACGTGGTGGAGCATCGACTATGAGTACATCATATTTCTTTTCATAACCTCTTACCTTATCAATGAAGCCCTTTTTACTAATAGGGAATACGTCAACCTGTGGTACGTTTTCAGGTCTCTGAGTCCCCCAAATAGTGGCAGACTGTTGATCTACATCCGCATCAATGACACAGACATTTAATCCTTTATGAGCAAGATAAACGGCAATATTTACCGCCGTTGTAGTTTTTCCAGCCCCTCCCTTTAGATTGCAAAGTGATATAATCATACACCCGTAAATGTTGTAAACAACAAAACAATATTTATATGGAACAACATTACAACATTTATATAAAAAAACAAAACTTGTGCCATTTGGGGAGTACATTCCCAA
>CAZJHC010000113.1:0-10484 GCA_964545645.1 uncultured Saprospiraceae bacterium | reverse complement strand
TCTTCATATTTATGGACTACTACGTCCTAAGCCAACCGCCGATAAAAGCGAAGTTTCAGCAGAAGACACAACAGATGATCAAAGAGGTGGAAGCAACTATAGCCTTTGCTATATCAGCAGGCAATATGAATCCCGAGCCCTACGAGGGAATCTATCACAGTCTTGCGTTCAACACTTGGATGGTATCTTTTTTTTGGATTAACCAACAAACCATCATTGACAAGATAGGTGATGACTCCAGCAATCAAGGCGAGATGAAAATATGGAGTATGTTGCTCCCACATTTAACCCCTAAAGGCCTCAAAGCATTTAGAAACTTCTTTGGTGAAGATTACCTCAAAGAGATGGGCAGATCATTTAATGCAGACATAGGCAGTTATGTCAAATTTTAACAAGCACTAACAACACATATGAGATACTTTGATCCAATCAGCTCTGCAGACATAGCCGAGCAGACATTCGCTTTTATCATAGTGGAGGAGCTAGAGCATGTCCTCACGATCACCCTCGATAGAGAAAAGAAAAGAAACGCTCTACATCCAAAGATGATTGATGAGTTAGCATATGCCTTTCAATATGCCTATGCCAATTCGGACATCTGGATAGTGACTATTCAAGCCAAGGGCAAGGTGTTTTGTGCTGGTGCAGACCTCAAGGCATTCGCTGGGATCATAGAGCCTAATGATTCTACTATTCCAAATGCACATCAAGAGATACTGATCGGAGAGTTGTTCAATAAGATACATAAGCCTACCATCGCCAAGATAACAGGAGACGTTTATGCTGGTGGATTCTTTTTTTTAGCGGGATGCAATATTGTTATAGCTCAGGAGGGTATCAAGTTTGGTCTGCCAGAAGTCAAACGAGGACTCTACCCTTTTCAGGTAATGGCATCACTGCTCAAGGTCATGCCTTCGAGAAAAGTGATAGACTGGTGCATCAGAGGATACAATCTTTCGGTTCAAGATGCTGAGCGATATGGCCTCGTATCACAAGTTGTCACTCCTGAGGAGATGGACAAGACAACTGATGATATCATCACAGAACTAAAACAAAACAGTCCGTCTGCCATACGCCATGGACTCATGGCATATGATCACATCTTGCCGGCAGCCTCAGAACATAAGTATCTCTATGATATGCTACAAAAAACAGTCTCCTCCAAAGATGGCATCGAAGGCTTAAAGGCCTTTAGAGAAAAAAGAAAACCTCAATGGACAGGAGAATAATACATCATCGAATAATCTAACTCATGGATAAAAATAAAGTAATCATATCCGCTGCCCTTACAGGTGCAGCCACGACACGAGCCCACTGCCCTTATATACCGTACACCCCGGTAGAACTGGGAGAAGAAGCCAAAAGAGCAGTAGATGCTGGAGCCAGTATCGTACACATACATGCTCGTGAGGATAATGGCGTACCAAGCTGGAGGCCAGAGGTATTCGAAGCCATACAAAAAGAGGTCCGAGAGCGCTGTCCTGATGTTATCATAAACTGGTCTACAGGAGCTATAGGCCTCTCCGTACAAGAGAGAACAGCCCACCTTCCGCTGACACAACCAGAGATGGCTGCGTTTAATATGGGGAGTATGAATTATGCCATCTACTCCAGACGCCGAAAAGACTTTCTCTGGAAAGCCGTATTTGAAAATTCATTTGACACCATGTCGGATATTGTCAAAGTCATGCAAGAGAATGATATCTGTCCCGAGATGGAATGCTTTGATACAGGACATATCCGTAATGCAGAGCCCTTACGAGACATGGGACTCATCCCCGATAATGCCTGCTACAGCTTAGTCATGGGAGTCTTGGGAGGCATTCCAGCTACACCAGAAAACTTGATCCATCAGAGTAAGCAAGTCCCCGAGGGCGCCTTTTGGCAAAGTATTGTCATCAGTCGCACCCAATGGAAACTAACTGCTCAATCCTTAGTGCTTGGAGGCAATATAAGGGTCGGGTTAGAAGACAACTTCTATATGCCTAATGGAGAGATGGCTCAATCCAATGGAGAGCTTGTAGATCAAGCAGCAGCCTTAGCAAGAATCATAGGCAGAGAACCCGCCACCATAGCAGAGACAAGAGAGTGGTTAAAGATACCAAGGATAAGCACCAACAAAAAAGCTCAAATAGCTGATTAACAACATACTATGTTTAAAGAGAAAACATTTGAAGGAAAGGTGGCCTTAGTAACCGGAGGAAGATCTGGCATAGGATATCAGATTGCCCAGCATTTGCTAACCTTAGGTGCCAAAGTAATTATCTGTTCTCGCAAAGAGAAGCCTTTAATGAGTGCTCAAAAAGAACTCAGTGAATATGGAGATGTAAAAGCGACACCCTGTGACATAAGAGATGAGGCTTCAATACAGGCCCTCGTTCAATTCATCAAGGTACAATGTGGCTCCTTGGATATCTTGGTCAACAATGCTGGAGGACAATTTCCTACTCTTGCAGAACATACCAATAATAAAGGGTGGAATGCCGTCATCAATAATAATTTGAATGGCACATTCTATATGACTCGTGATATGGCCAAGCATTTCTTCATTCCTCAATCGAGCGGAGTGATAGTCAATATAATCGCCGATATAATAAGAGGCTTTCCAGGTATGGTTCATACTGGGGCTGCAAGAGCCGGGGTAGAAAACATGACCAAGACACTGGCAGTAGAATGGAGTGAATACAATATTAGAATCAACTGTATCGCTCCAGGAACGATTGAGAGTTCGGGGTTAAGTACTTATCCTAAGCCTGTCCAAGATATGTTTGATGAGGGGCGCAAGGCTAATCCAATGGGTCGTTTTGGCACCGTCGAAGACATCTCCAATGCAGTATGTTTTTTAACCAGTCCTATGTCGTCTTATATATCAGGTACGACGCTATATGTAGATGGGGCTCAGCACCTACATTCAGATAAGATGGGATTACCAAGGATCATGAAATCATTTATGTAAGCTCACGTCCAGATAATTTTTTAAATACAATAGAATCTAATCATGACCCAAACAGTACTTATAACAGGTGGATCAAGTGGCATAGGATTAGAAATATCCAAAAGATTTGCTCGGGCAGGGTATGTTATATGTTGGGTATCACTATTAGAAGATGAAATCAAAGAAGCTGTCGCAGAACTTCAAAAAGATTTTCCACAAACTATAGTACATTATTTGGTTCAGGACTTATCAAGAGAAGATAGCGCTCAACTGACTATTAATTGGGCCCATCAGCAACAATTTGATATCGATGTATTAATCAATAATGCAGGCTATGCAACATATGGTATGTCAACGGATATACCATATCATAAAGAGGTCAATATGATACAACTGAATGTCATGACTGTCTATAAGTTAACAAGGCTCTTCTTGGATGATATGATCAGTAGAGGAAGTGGAAAGATCATCAACATAAGTTCGAGTACGTCTTTTCAACCAGTACCAAGAATGGCGGCATATGCTGCCACCAAAGCTTGGGTCGCTCATTATAGCCAAGCCCTTAATGAAGAACTTAAAGAACAAGGTTCTAAGGTCAGAGTAATGACAGTGTGCCCTGCTGGCATCAAAGACACTAAGTTTAAAGTGGCTGCCAAGATGGAAAAAGTAAAAACCTTCGAATCGATCCTAGCAACAACAAAAGAAGAAGTGGCCGATGATATCTGGAAGGCATATGAGTCTGGTAAATCATATGTAGCCACAGGAGCTAAACTGAGAAGAACCAATTGGCTGACCAAATTATTACCAAAGCCTATAGTCCTTAGGCTCATGAAGGATGAATTATCAGAGACAGAATGAGCCATATAATTAACTACATACATAATTAAACCTAACCTACTAAATAGCTATGGACGTACTATATCAAATTAAAGGAGCAGTTGCCATAATCACTCTTAACAGACCAGAAGCATACAATACAATCACCAAAAACCTAACTGATAGGTTAGCAGAATGTATGACTATGGCTGAAAAGGATAATAATATATCTGCCATCATTCTAACGGGTAGTGGGCAAAAGGCTTTCAGTGCTGGCTTGGATCTCAAAGTATTGACAGATGACCCGAGTGCCCTGAGTGATGATACCTACTTTTTGGATAGTATGAATCATCGTACCAAACCACTCATAGGTGCTATCAATGGATATGCTATAACCGGAGGCTTTGAGCTTGCCCTAATGTGTGATATATTGGTAGCATCACCCAATGCTATTTTTTCAGATACTCATGCCAAGGTAGGATTGATACCTGGCTGGGGTTTATCTCAAAAATTACAACGTATTATCGGGGCAGGAAGGGCTAAGGAAATGTCGTTTACCGCAAAAAAAGTAGATGCCCAGACAGCTCTGAAATGGGGGCTTATCAATCATATATACCCTCAAGAAACTCTATTGGATGAGGCATTAAAATTGGCCAATGACATAGCACAACATGACACCACTTTTATTCAAAAATTAAGGCATGTAATGGATACTGGTGCTAATATGTCACTGGAAGACTCCATTAAATATGAATATGACATATCTGTCGCCCATAATAAAGAAGTAGATTACTCACAAATGAACAACAAGCTCCAAAAAATGAGAGCGAAAAAATAAAACGTATGAAAAAGAAAGTAGCAATAGTCACAGGTGGCTCCAATGGTATCGGCAAAGCCACGGCAGAGCTTTTAATAAAGGATGGGTATCATGTCATCGTTTCAGATATCGATCAGGCAAGTGGTACTAAGACTGTGAAAGAACTAATCGACGCAGGAGGAGCAGCCACCTTTAAAAAAACTGATGTATCAGATTACTACGAGGTAAAGACATTAATAGATGACGTCGTCAAAGAACATGGACGTATCGATGTGCTTGTCAACAATGCTGGTACGGGAGCTCAAAATCCAGGAAAAGCCGCCGAGCAAACATTAGAAGATTGGAACTTGACAGTTGGCGTCAATCAGTCAGGAGTGTTTTATGGAATGAAGGTAGCTCTTGGTCACATGGCAGAACAAGGCTTTGGCAATATCGTCAATGTAGCGTCTATGGCCGGCATAAGAGGAAATATAACAGGAATGGCATACACTGCTAGCAAATTTGCCGTCGTCGGCATGACCAAGAGTGCTGCATTGGAATATGGCTCTAAGAACATCAGAATTAACTGTATCTGTCCCGGATTTACGGACACCAACTTGTTTAACAATAGCGTTATTGGTATACCTGTGGTCGTAGAAAAACTAAAGAGAAGTACTGCCATGAAAAGAGTCGCTGAGCCTAAAGAGATGGCCGAAGCGATCATTTGGCTGGCATCAGATAAGGCCTCATATGTCACCGGGCATGCTCTGGAGATCAATGGAGGACTATATTAAGCTTTGACTGATCAGCACCGATTGATTCATCCAACTCTGCAAAATTAAATATGAATTTTCAATTTTCTGAAGCCACAAAAAAGAGAATAGCACAGGTTAGGTCTTTTATGGTAGAACATATTTACCCTTTAGAAAAGGACTATGCAATTCATGCCCAAGAATTTCCTCACGCTGAATTCCCTCAATTAGAAGCGCTTAAAAGAAAAGCCAAAGCACAAGATTTATGGAATCTATTTCTCCCCATAGAGTATGGCGAGCTAAGTCCAGGATTGACTAATCTTGAATATGCTCCATTAGCTCAAGAAATGGGCAAGGTCCCTTGGGCCTCTGAAGTATTCAACTGTACGGCGCCTGATACTGGAAATATGGAAGTGCTGGCTAAATATGGTACTCCAGAGCAAAAAGAGAGATGGCTCAAGCCACTACTAAAAGGAGAAACGAGATCTGCCTTTTTGATGACAGAGCCACAGGTAGCTTCTTCTGATGCCAAGAATATAGAAACGCAGATCATAAAAGATGGTAACGACTATATCATCAATGGAAGAAAATGGTGGTCATCAAATGCATTTCATCCAAGAGCAGACTGCTTTATATTATTAGGCAAGACTGATCCAGAGGGCCCATCACATGCACAACAGAGTATGGTCATCGTACCTCCCGATACTCCGGGCTTAGAGTTGGTAAGAGGCTTACCAGTTTTTAATGCTTATCACTATCCTGGTGGTCATGCAGAGATCAAACTGAATAATGTACGAATCCCTGCCAGTCATCTTTTGCTCGGTGAGGGCAGAGGCTTCGAAATAGCACAAGGACGGCTCGGGCCTGGAAGGATACATCATTGCATGAGGCTAGTTGGTATGGCTGAAAGAACGTTGCAGTATATGTGTAGAAGAGTGAAGGAGAGAGAGACCTTTGGTAAACCTTTCTCCTCATATAGTTCAATACGTCAAGATATATCTCGATCAGCCTGCGAAATAGAGCAAGCCCGGCTACTCACGCTCTCAGCTGCCGATGTCATCGACAGAGAGGGCATCAAAGCAGCTAAGGAGTTGATATCTATGATAAAAATCGTGGCTCCTAAGATGGTCTGCGATGTAGTCGATAGAGCAATGCAGATTTTTGGTGGTAAAGGACTTACTAACGATATACCCCTTGTTGAGTTTTACTCTTTAGGTAGGCTGTTGAGATTAGGGGATGGTCCAGATGAAGTCCATATGTATCAATTAGGGCGAAATCTCATCAAGAGGCTTGGAAATGATGAATTAGTCACTCAATATTTGGATGATCTATAATAAAAGTATTTAATCTGTTTAAACTGAAATATGGCTTTGAATAAAATGGTTAAGAGTGTTCATGAGGCGTTGCAAGGGGTCTCTGATCATATGATTTTAATGGTCGGAGGTTTTGGGTTGTGTGGCATCCCAGAAAACGCCATTGCAGAATTAGTTGCTCGAGGAGTTACGGGGTTAACATGTATAAGTAATAATGCTGGAGTCGATGACTTTGGATTGGGACTTTTGCTTCAGCAAAAACAAATTAAGAAAATGATTTCCTCTTATGTGGGCGAAAATGCCGAATTCGAAAGGCAGATGCTCTCAGGCGAATTAGAAGTGGATCTTGTACCACAAGGAAGTCTGGCTGAAAGATGCAGAGCAGCAGGCGCCGGCATACCTGCCTTCTTCACACCGGCAGGATATGGTACGGAAGTAGCTGAAGGCAAAGAAGTAAGGATATTCAACGGCAAGCCTCATATATTGGAGATGGCCTTTGAGGCAGATTTTGCCCTTGTCAAGGCATGGAAAGGAGATACTGCTGGCAATCTCATATACAAAGCCACCGCCAAAAATTTTAATCCACTGATGGCCATGGCTGGCAAGATCACAGTGGCCGAGGTAGAAGAATTAGTGCCTGTAGGCACTCTGGATCCTAATCAGATACATACTCCTGGAGTATTCGTGCAGAGAATCTTTCAAGGAGAGAATTATGAAAAAAGAATAGAACGAGTAACGACTCGTAAAAGAATTTGAAGATATACCGATTAATTAATTTGAAAATCACAATGAAAACATGAGGGATGACAAGGACAACTTAATAGTGAGTTTGACCTTCGATTTTGCTCTGAAAATTGTGGAGTTCTCCGAAGGATTGGAGCAAAATAAGAAGTGGGTAGTCGCCCGACAAATATTGAAATCTGGAACATCAATTGGAGCAAACGTCAGAGAAGCACAGAATGCAGAAAGTAAAGCGGACTTTATACACAAACTTAAAATTGCAGCTAAAGAAGCAGATGAAACTGAATATTGGCTACAATTATGTGAAGGATCTAAGAGCTATCCTTCGACCCTTTATCTACAACGGGAATTAAAATCTATAATAAAAGTCCTATCAAAAATCATCGGCTCATCAAAAAGAAATAGATGAATAGCGAATAAATATGGTCATCAATAAAGTGTAATCAAATCATCTTTAAATCAACCAATTAAACCATTTTCAAATCTTCAAATTAAATTATGCTCAGCAAGGATCAAATAGCACAAAGAATAGCTCAAGAGTTACAAAATGGCTGGTATGTCAATCTCGGAATAGGCATCCCTACATTAATCGCCAACCATATACCTGAGGGCATCAATGTAGAGTTTCAATCAGAAAATGGGATCCTGGGTATGGGACCATTCCCCTATGAGGGGGAGGAAGATGCTGATCTTATCAATGCAGGTAAGCAAACCATCACTGCCTTACCCGGAGCCGTATACTTTGATAGTGCAACTAGCTTTGCCATGATCAGAGGTCGTCATATACAACTGACGGTACTGGGTGCCATGGAAGTGGCTCAAAACGGAGATATAGCCAACTGGAAAATCCCCGGCAAGATGGTTAAGGGAATGGGTGGCGCCATGGATCTCGTGGCATCAGCAGACAATATCATCGTCGCCATGATGCATACTAATAAGCGTGGAGAATCAAAACTTTTAGAAAAGTGTAGTTTGCCGCTCACTGGTGTTAACTGTGTCACTAAAATAGTGACCAACATGGCCGTCCTCGAAGTCAAAGAAGATGCCTTTCATCTATTGGAGAAGGCTCCTGGAGTAAGTGTAGAGGAGATTAAAAATGCTACGGCAGGAGCACTAGTAATCCCCGGAGAGGTTCCTGATATGAGCCTATAAGGAAACCATTCAAAGGTTCAAGCATGAATCAAATAGAAGAAAAGTTATTTAAAAAAATAGAGGATCTCCTATCTCAAAAATTAGCAGGATTCCTGAGCCTCATAAGTATCAAGCAACTTACGGGAGGGGCAAGTAGAGTGATGCACAAGATAGAAGCACAAACAACAGAAGGGTCCATATCTCTGGTATTACGGACGTCCTCTGTTCTTGAGAACGAAGGGTTTCAAGAACAACTTACTCTGAATAAAGAGAAAAAAGTAATAGAAGCAGTTTACAATAGTGGCATCCCAACGCCTGAGGTCTTATTTGGCCTTGACAAAGATGATGACCTTGGAGAAGGTTATATTATGAGGTTCCTTTCAGGAGAAACCTTGGGTGGCAGAATAGCTAAATCTAAAAACTTTGCAGCTGCAAGAGAAAAGCTATCAGAACAGTTAGGAAGGTCCTTAGGCCAAATTCACATGATTGATACTTCTGAATTTGAGGATTATGTGACCAAGACTACTCCCTTAAAAGCCTTAGAGGGTACTTACGCTATATACCAGCGATTACAACAGAATGTTCCTATGATCGAGTATGCCACAACATGGTTGCGACATCATATCCCAAATAGCAACCATTATGTGCTCACTCATGGAGATTTCCGAAATGGTAATTTTTTAGTCGATCCTTCAGAAGGACTTATAGGAATATTAGATTGGGAGTTAGCGTCATTAGCCGACCCTATGAAAGATCTCGCTTGGGCTTGTCTGCAACCATGGAGATATGGTGTAGGACATTTAGAGTTTGGTGGTATAAGTACCCAAAGCGATTTTATTAACGCCTATGAACGAGCCTCACAAATCAAATTTGATGAAGCTCGATTTACTTGGTGGCAAGTATATAGCTGTTTATGGTGGTCCATCGCTTGTATGGCAATGGGTTTATCCTATAGACTCAAAAAAGGGCAATCAGGTGATCGTATTGCTATTGGTCGTCGCCATACAGAAGGATTAATTGATTTGGTCAACTTGATCATCCCCGGTGCTCCACCAGAATCAATGCAACACAACAAAACTCCCATTGGTGATGTGGCAAACCTCGAGGAACTGATTAGCTCCTCCTTGGAAGATCTCACCAAGGGCGTTATACCTGTATTATCCGGCAAGTCATTATTTACCGCTCGAGTTGTAACGAGCAATCTTGCAATTGCTTTAAGAGAATTACAAATAGGAGTAAAATTTGATCAGTTAGAGTTGCAAAGTATTAATACCCTCCTAACAGAATCCTTTGAAGATATTCAACAGGCAAGAGAAAGGTTAGCGCTGTGGATTAAGAATGGCGAATCTTTATTAACTAACGCTTACCTCCAAAAATATCTACGAGAAAGTATCATCAGGCGAATAGAAATCGATCAACCTAAATACTCAGGTTTACAATTAGCATTATCAAATTGACTCAGTGACCAAATGAAAGACCCATTTAACATAAAAGGAAAAGTAGCCCTTATCACAGGATCCACTCAAGGTATTGGAAAGGGTATTGCTAAAAGTCTGGCATCAAGAGGATGTCATGTAATTATTTCAAGTAGAAAGCAGGAAAGATGTGATGATGTAGCTGCGGAGATATGTTCCTCAGTAGGCTCTGCCGAAGGATATGCCTGCCATATAGGCAGAATGGCAGATATTGAGAAAATTTATAGTCACATCAAGGCTAAGCATGGCAAGCTGGACATATTAGTCAATAATGCGGTCTTAAGTCCTTGGAGAAAAATTAAGGATACTGAACCGGAGTTATTCGATAAGACGGTCGATGTTAATTTAAGAGGCTATTGGTTCATGTCTGCTGGAGCAGTAGATCTGATGACTGAAGGAGGCTCTATCATAAATATATCCTCAGTAGCTGCTAATCATCCCGGTCATATGCTTGGTCTATACTCCACGCTTAAGACTGCTCTTAGAGGTATGAGCCGCAGTTTTGCCAATGAATATGGCAAGAAA
>CAZJHC010000112.1:0-10569 GCA_964545645.1 uncultured Saprospiraceae bacterium | reverse complement strand
CTCTCAGTTGACTATAGATTATATACATGGTGGAACCTTTAAGGCTCAGATATTTGATTCCAAAGGACAAGTGGTATTGCAACAGGTGATTAACTTAGATCATAGTTCAACGATTGACATACCTATAGACCTCGTCACTGGCAGCTATACCCTACTCCTCTCCGATGGAAGCAGCTCATATAGCCATAAATTGCAAATCATCAATAATTAAAAGCTATGGCATCCATCAAGTGTGAACATATGCCATCGGAGATATCATTATTGTCATCATAAGATTATCGATAGCCTTTGGTTAGAAGAATGGGATTACGTCAATTAACGATAGAGCCTTACTAAGCGATATTATGAAAGTCTAACGTTAGACCTCGCTGAGGAGAGGAATAAACTGGAAAAAGATAAAATCAAGTGTGAAAGAGATGCGTGAACTGCATCATCAATAGCATAGAAGGCGTCAGTTCCATCACAATACAAGCAATCAACACTTGTATTGCTAACTATGATGCTTTATATCAAGCCATATCTTAGTCTAACACAATTATGTACTGCCTTAACAGGTCTCTATCGTTTTAAGACCTCGAGTTTTAGGCTGAGATCTATTTATAGACATCCAGTTTAATCTGCTTCCTGCGTTTTCCTTCGATTGTCATCGCTATTCCTATCGATAAGGACATTATATGGATCTATCCCCACCTCTTTGGGCTCTGACTCCACAGTAATGCTAAAGTTGTTTTCGATGTTTGATATTTTATGCTTTCTGAGGTACAAGATTTTCTCTTTTTCTTGACCATCCACTTCCTGTAGTCCAAAGATACCTATGTCGACATAATCACTTAGAGGGTAAGACTTCATCGGTCTCTTTTTACCATCGATGACCAAGCTGTCCATACGCCCCTCTTCATTAGTGAACACTTGTTTGCCTCGCTCATTAGTGCGGTATTTTCTTACATGCGCTGTGATATCTACGGTGTAGCTTCCATCCCCATTGTCAATATAATCTGTACTCTCTATCCTATTATCATATAAGGTAATCGCCGTAAAGTTGTCATTTATGAAGTATTGCAAACTATCTGGTGTTGCTTCTTTGAGCATGTCCACTAACTCTAACGAATTAGTATACGGTGGCTCTTGAAATGCCACACTATCTATATAAGCACTCAGCACAGCATTAAGGGAGCCCTCTCCTATTAGGTCAGAGAGTGCATAAAACACTAAGGCTCCTTTATTATAATGGATATAAGGCTGATTTTCGTTGTATGCCAGTGGCAATTCCTTAGAAGCCTCCAGGCTCCTCGTAAGCAGGTATTTATCCAGGGCATCCTTAAGGAAGATGCGCTTTTTCTCAGCACCATAGCGATGCTCAAGTACCTTGAGCGATGAGTACTCCGATAAGCTTTCTGATAGCATGGTGGCCCCTTTGACGTTGGCACCGATGACCTGATGCGCCCACCATTGATGGGCTAACTCATGTGCGGTGATACTATAGGCATAATCAGCCCCCCCATCTTCACTATCATCCACTTGAGCCATAAATCCGACATGCTCCGAAAACGGTATCGTATTGGCAAATGACTGTGCAAAAGAAGCTCTTGGAAACTCCAGAATACGGACCTGATTATGTTGATATGGGCCATAGTTCTTGGTGAAGTATTCTAAACCATCTTTGAGTCCTCGCATCATTCTATCAAGGTTGTAGTCATGACTCTTATGATAATAGATGGCCAATTCTATATCATTCCATTGATCTTTGACAACTTCATATCGTGCCGAGGATATATTGTAAAAATTGAGCATCGGTCGCAACATTTTGTAGTGGTAGTATTTGCGTCCATTTTCTTCCCATTCTCTCTGTAGATTTCCTGGCGCTATTGCGGTCTGGTCTTCAGCCGTCCCTATGACGATCTCAAAGTCTATCCAATCAGAACAATTGGATAAATAGGTATTAGCATAGGCAGTTGTATCGGTGATATCAGGCATACGTTCCTTGTCAGGAAGATCATATTTCTTTCGGATCTTATTGTCTGATAATTCGGGGCCTGGCTGATATCCTATCGTTGGATATATACTACTATTGAGGAAGGTACCATTGCCTCTGACCACGATTTCTCTTCTGAATGGCGTATTATCATCATTGGATATGGCAAAGTTCATCTGAATAGTATCTCCTGGCAACATCGGAGTCCGTAGTTCATAAAATCTAATATTATATAAACTGTCATGCAGCACCTTATCAACAGCAACATCGAAGGATAAGTCCTTAAGAAACGGCACATGATCTATCAACAGTGTATCGATGGCCTGAGAGGTCTTATTGGTCAGGAGATAGTAGCCATGACTCTCCATCCTAAAGTCCTCTGGAAACAAATCGACCACGAGATTCACATCGACGATACGAGGTTGGCTCATGGACTGATAAGTCTTGTATGTTTTTTCATACTCTACGAGTCGCTGCTCCATCTGCTTAGAGGAGATTTGCTCATCTACTACATTAGTTTGATAATAGATGTAGTACCCTACGCCACCAAAGGCTATGATAGAAGTGATAAGTCCAATGATACTACTTCGAGACCATTTAGCCCCTTTAAATGCACCCAGAGTGCCTTGAGAAACTCCCCGTCGCCAACAAATCCAAGATAACATCATAAATACAAGACCTCCTAAAATCCAATATATCCTATAGATATAGTAGCGGCCGATAAAATACCCATACCCATCTATATCCGAGTACTGAGCATTGGGCCCATCGTTATACTTGTAAATACTCTGCTCTATACCAACGGATGATAAAAACGTCGTACCAATACCAATCACCAGGATAAACACCAAGCCCAGATAGAAGTTAGGCACTACTGTGAATATAAACAGCGCCATCAATGTCCATGGAACAAATTGAATCCATCTAACCAAAAACAAGTCATGGATATACAAGCCAATTTCAAAGTCATAATATCCTTGAGATACCTGATATATCAAACCAGCAAGTATGGGTAGGCATAAGAGGGCTCCTTGCATCAAGGTGATGCTTATAAACTTAGATGTCAAAAAAGACAAGTTCTTAGTCACAGTAGTATCTTCCAGTTGATAGATATTGTCCGTGTTGCGCCGATTAATGATCAATCCGGCATAGACCATAGTCAGCAGGGTAATGAAAAGCCTAAAAACTGCTCCGGGTATTCCAATTACTCTGGAGGTAGAAGGCCATGTAGAAGTCTGATATAATTGAGCTCCAAATGCCAGCATCAAAACCAACATCAACAGACCAAGGATGCTTATCACCATGAATGGTCCTCCCTTGAGTATATAACGCAAGTCGATCTTGGTCAATTGATAGACGCTACTCCAAAACTGTGACCACCCAAAGGATCTTTGAACATCCGGTAGTTCAATAGTCAGCGCCTGAGTGCTCTTATGAGTTGCACTCTTGAGTACTGGCTTCTGCCAAAACTTCCACGACCAGCTCTTGGGCTGTGTATGAAACTCAAAAGCTCTATAACTCAATAACAATATGGCTCCACCGATGCCGAGCCATAAGAGCCGATTCCATATGACCAATCCTTCCAGTGGGATAGGCGAATTATTTTCTTCAGATATCGTCCAGTACTTAGTGTAATAACTGCTTGCCGTGGTCCCAAAAGGGTCAATAATTGCAGCAATTTTTTGAAAATCTAAATCCGTTAGCGCACTCTCCATCACTCCTTGAAGGATATAAAATGCGATCATCACTACGAAACCAGCTACGATATTCCTGCCAAAGGTCACTATAGAAAATATGATCGCACTAAACAAAAATGTCCCCGGCAACACATAGATCAGATAAGTCTGGATATAAGCTGATATATGATGCGGACCTATCATATCTGCATTGACCCCGGGCATCGACATCCCAACGAATACACCTATAGATATAAATAACGTCAGTATAATACATATGGTCAATGCACTCAGATACTTGCCAAAGAAGTAGGCAGACTTAGAAAATGGAAATGAATACATCACCTGGTGCACATTGTGCTTGTAATCCTTGTAGATAGAGGCTCCAGCAACATTAGGAAACAGTAAGAATAAAAATATAGCCACGCCCATGACTAAATTGAGTATGCCTATAGGAGAGTTGATATATTTTAGTGAGCTGACACTTGAGGTATTGCCATCAAATGCTCCTGCCGTGCTGGCCGTGATAAATGCTGCAAAAGCAACCGTCAGCAAGCCGTAAATATATAGGGCAGGTCTATTGAACCAGCTATTGAGTTCGAAAGAGTAAATCTTCTTAAGCATGACTGGAGGTTTAGGCTACGATGGCAGCTTGTTCGTTCAAATGATAGAAATAGACATCCTCCAAGGTTGGTGTCGCTGAAGCAAATCCATCACCGGGATGTCCTTCAGCATAGATGCGCACAGTGATGCTATGATCAGGGTTATAAGAATTGGATAAAAATCGGTAGCGTTGCATAACTTCGTCGATGCCACTATCGACTTTCTTGACCCATACCCTACCATCCATCTCACTTGCAGCAGACTCAGGCGATTGACGCAGGAAGATGGACCCTTGGTTCATGATCGCCATATCAAGACATAGTTCCTTGACATCCTCGACGATATGAGTAGAAAATATGACTATATGTCCTCGGCTGATCTCTCTGAGAATATTGAGAAAACGCTTGCGCTCCGCTGGATCCAGTCCCGCCGTAGGCTCATCGACGATGATCAGCTGTGGATCATTCAGTAGCATCTGAGCGATACCAAACCGTTGCTTCATCCCTCCACTATAGCCGGATACTGCACGACGCTTAACCTCTGTGAGATTGGTTACTTCGAGCACATAATCTACAAGCTTAGACCGATCAGATTTAGAGCTTACTCCCTTGAGACTGGCAAAATAGTGTAACAAGTCCAATGCTGAGACATTGGGATACACGCCAAATTCTTGTGGTAGATATCCCAAGGTCTGACGTAATGCCATAGGCTCTGACAATACATTGATGTCATTGAACTGAATCGTTCCTTCATCTGGTTCTTGCAAGGTCGCAATCGTCCTCATCAGAGAAGATTTGCCCGCTCCATTGGGTCCAAGTAATCCAAACATCCCTTGACCAATCGTCAAGTTAATATTATCTAAGGCCTTCACCCCATTATTATAAGTCTTGGAGAGGTTTTGTATTGTTAGTTGCATTGATTTGATTGTATTGTTAGATCATCGTCGTTGATAGCATCACTGACGGACAGTTTTGCTCAAATATGTGAATATGCGTTGGAAAGATACAAAACCAGCCAAGTATTAGATGAGCATCTTATTAATTTAGATAATGAATCATCCACACACCTCTATAAGAGCATTAATAGAGCCTTTATCCAACGCAGCCACTTCATACGGTGCCGCTACCTGTTGAGTCATAAGATACGACCCATATTATAGGATCTTATGAACCATGGTGATCGCTTGAGAAAAGAGTTCAGCTGGAAATACTAAAAGCTGAGATTACCATGACATTTTATCATAGGCTTATGGCGTATCATAATTTCTCATGATAGATTATCGCCCATAGTTATGATTCATATTAGTTATAATCTCAGGAGCAATCATTATTACATTTATATTGGTAATTATAGTATTTTGATCTACATCTTATAAATCATTATGATGTTCAAACATTTCCTACCATTATTCTTTGTGGTCATCTCCATACAGTTGCTTCCAGCACAATTTGGCGAGTTGGCAGAACTACAACCAGTGTATCGTCAGCAGATTATTGACCTTACTGATCAACCAGTGATCCTTGCTGCTATGAACACCATCTTACTATTGGAAGAGGAGACTCAGGCCAATCATATAATGCTGACAGAGATTCCTGCCCCACCCTTTATGGAAGACAAGCGTGCTCAGGCATTCATGCAGATGATCCAAGAGATAGGTATCGATAGTGTATGGATTGATGAGGTCGGCAATGTGATCGGACTACGTCGTGGCAGTACTGGTAATCGTACGGTAGCACTTGATGCTCACTTAGATACTGTATTTCCCGAGGGTACAGATGTCACTGTTCATATCAGTGGAGACACGCTACGTGCTCCAGGTATCAGTGATGATACTCGTGGCTTAGCCATGGTGCTCACGGTACTCAAGGCGATCAACCAACATGAGATTTCTACAGAAGATGATATCCTGTTTATAGGTACTGTCGGCGAAGAAGGACTCGGAGACTTAAGAGGGATGAAGCATTTGTTTAGAGATGGAGGACCTCATATAGATTCATGGATATCCATCGACGGCGGTCGTATTGGCAGGGTTAACAATAAAGGCTTAGGATCTCATCGCTATGAGGTCACTTTTAACGGTCCTGGGGGACACTCGTGGGGAGCCTTTGGACTGTCCAACCCTATCCATGCCATCAGCAAGGCCATTAGCCTATTCGTAGAGCGAGCAGAGCCCTTTACGCAGAGAGGTATTAGGACGAGTTATAATGTAGGAATCATCGGCGGTGGCACTTCGGTCAACTCTATCCCATTTGAGAGTAGCATGCAGATAGATATGAGATCTGAGAGTCCTGCTCGACTCGATAGCATTGATGCCATAATGCATGGGGCGATATATGATGCACTCCACTATCAAAACAGCTTGGCACGTATCGGCGATACGCTCACCGTAGACATCGAGCAGATAGGCCATCGACCATCAGGAGAGCTATCTCCAGAGTTGCCGCTCATCCAACGAGCCATAGCAGCGACAGCGTACTTTGGTAAGCGGCCCGAGCTCACACGGGGGTCTACGAACTCCAACATACCTATCTCATTAGGCATCCCTGCCGTGACCATCGGTCGTGGTGGATCTGGTGGCAATGCTCATGCCCTAGACGAATGGTTTTATAATGACGAGGGCCATAAGTCCATACAACTGGCCTTGATCGTGCTACTCAGCGAAGCAGGTCTCGAGGAGCAATAGATAGTGCATAAGATATAAATCATGTGCTAACCCGCCAAGGAGTTTTAAGGCCTCAAGGCTCGTGAGTATCTGTTTTTGATTACAACATTGACCATGGCAAAGTTCAAGGTTAGAGCCTTGGAGTGATATTACTTTTTACAGGTGGGATAGTCCCAATTAAAGGTTATGACTTTTGATTAAAAACCCTCCAGTAAGTTAATATCCATTATGAAATATTTTTATATTGTACTGCGGTATGAACAACAAGGCTATAGATCGATATATACGCATCAAGAAACTCCACCATCGTGGATCATGGCATATAGGGCTATATTTTGATTATCACTCCGAGACCATCAACGAGGTAAAACGACTACCTCAACGTATGTATAGTCGTACCCATCAATGCTGGTATATCCCATATACGCCACAAGCTTATACCCAACTAAAACAATCAGGATTACAACTCATTATAGATGAACCTATCGATACCAGGCAAGCTGCTCAGAGGTCTGAAACTATCGACATAGACCATACCAAAGGGTCGCAACAACATGCAGAGGAAGAGAAAGACAGCGGAAATCTCCCTCCTGCCATAAATGAACCTCAATCAAACCAAGGTCCATTGATCAATATCATCTTTAATAGTGGATTATTCTTTATCTCCATCTCCTATACCAAAGAGGAGGTGACATTTTTAAAATCACTAAAAACTTGCTACTGGAACAAAAATGAACAAAAATGGACCTGCAAAGGAGTCATAGATAATCTTAAGCAATTACAACAGCGCTACCAGTACTGGACTGTCGATCAGTATAACACGATCTCAGATCAAATCTCACAAACGACAAGGTCAAAGAAGGCCATATTGCAAATGCATCCTTCAAAAAAGGACTCTTTTGAATTGAGGTTTAAAAATGTGTACGCTCTACCCGATTGGCTCAAGAAAGAAAGTCATAGGAGTTATGATGCACAAAATAAACGCTGGATACTTCCTAATGACGACATTCAAAAAAAGCGCCTACTTAAAAAACTAACTGAAGAAGGATATCAAGTACATGATTATACTACTCGAGCTTATGAAGATATAGACTATAGTAGAGATTGGGGTAAGAGAAAAAAGTATCTTTTAGAGCGGTGTCCGGATCAACACCTTGCTTATATGAGTCAGTACTTAAGTAGCCTCATACTGGAGCGTTACAGCTGGAGTACGATCAAGCAGTATAGTGGTATAGTATTGAGGTATCTCATCTATGCAACGGAGCATCAAGGGGACCCTCATGCTGAAGAGACGGTACGATCATATCTTCGTGATATATCCGAGAGACAGGTAAGTTATCAAGAGATCAATCGACATCAAAGTGCGTTGAGGGTATATTTTATAAAATTGGATGGGGGCACAACGGTCAATTTTGACAAGATACCTAGACCTCGTAGACCTAAGACGCTGCCTAAAGTAATGAGCAAAGGAGAGGTGGTCAAATTATTGTCTCAAGTCTCCAATAAGAAGCATATCATGATGCTATACTTCGCCTATGGGAGTGGGTTGCGTAGTGGCGAGATTATCAAACTGAAGTGTCATGATGTGGACTTCGAAAATCGAAGAATCTGGGTTCGGTCAGGCAAAGGCAATAAAGATCGTATCGTGCCTATGGCATCAACCATCGTCGCCATCCTCAAGACGTACATCCAGGAGTACAAACCGACGTACTGGCTATTTGAAGGGCAAAAAAAAGGAACGCCTTATAGTACCTCCAGCCTGAGTCTAATATTTAGAAGGGCACGAAAAGACGCAAAACTAACACAGAGATTTACCTTGCACTCCTTGCGTCATAGTTATGCCACTCATCTAATGGATAGCGGTACGGATCTGAGATTGATCAAAGAGTTGTTAGGTCATAAGGACATCAAGACGACCCTTATCTATACACATGTAAGTGATCAATCATTGCAAAAAATAGTTAGTCCATTGGACGCATTATTAAGAAAAAACGATCAAAATCATGGGTTTTGATCATATATACACTAGTTCTATGGCATTAAAAAATGAATAAACTAACCTTCAGAATATTACCAAGTGAGGAATCTCACGACCATCAAGTGAGAATTGAAATTGATGGGAATGATTATTTAGGTGAATTTTTAGGAATTGACCCTCCACATTTTTTTGGACAGAATAATTTTTTCCACGAAGGAAAACTTCTAATAGGAAGATGTGATTGTGGATGTGAAGGTTGTTGTGATACGATTATCGATGTAGAAACAATCGAAAATCAAATTGTATGGAAAATTGATGAATCGACAAGGTTTGAATTTGATAAAAACGAATACACTCAATACGTTAATGAAAAAAGAATGGACTTCTCTTGGGAGAATTTGAATAGAAGAGTTGAACGACTTGTTTCAGAGGAATTTAAAAACACTACAATTTATGCTGATTACGATTTTGACTGGGCATCTTGCCGAATAGAAAAAAATAAAATTTTGTTATCATATAGCCGAAAAGGGAACCCAGAAAATTTTAGACAGGAGATTTTAAAATTTGATTGGAATGGGATAAACGAAGAAGATGCCTTGAATCGAGCAAAAGAATATCTAAAAAGAAATAGAAAGATTAAAAGGAAAACGCCATAGAACAATGTGTATGCGATAATATGCCCTAAACGGTCATACTACGCATACACGGGACGTTATCGGTAATTAAAGTAGAATAAATGACCTACACAAATGAAATACAATATTGAAACTCATATTCACATATATTCTTCATGGGCTGCAAGTCGAGCCGCAAGTGTAATAACTAATCGCTTTTCAGTTGAAAAAGGACAATCAATTTTAAGTAAATCAAAAATTAAAACTTTCATTAATCACCCAGATAAATTACCAGAAAAAGAAAAATTTGATGCTAATCATTTCAATTGGAGAAAACAACTAATCGAATTATCATCTAACGTAATGAAAAAGCCCTTAACTCATGGGATAGCTGCTAAAATGATTAACATTTATCTTAAATCCATAATTATCTGTGGAGGTTATTATAGACATCCAAAATCTGAAGCAATTCATCCACCAATTGACTCTGTATTATTAAAAGAATTGGCGTCAAAAAATTTTAATGGAAATGCCAGATTCTGGAGAATGTCTAATAAGATTGCTTGGTCGAATTTCAATTCTGAACAGTACCAAAATGTCATAGATGAAATTAGAAGTGGACTAAATGGAAAAGCATTGTGGCGGATTGAAGAGTATTGGAAAGGACATCAATAAATTAATTGTGATCTCATAAATATTTGAAATGCCAATATATCCACCCCGCAACGAACCAATTAGAAAGATACAGATCCTTGAAAAAAGAGAAATGGAATTAGAAAAGTGTCTAAGAACAAAAGCCTCTGATGAAAAAACAAATAATAAGGCTGAAAAACTAAGAGCAGCTCAACTAAACTTAATTAAAGCAAAGTTGGCACTTATTAAACCTTATAGATTGCAAGATACCACTGAATCAAATTCACAACTCAGAGATAAACTTGAAAAAGAAAAATTGGAATGGGAAGAAAAGACAATAGAGATGATAATTATGAATATAAAAATGAAAAAAACCGATAACATTTAAGGCTGAAAGATTCTATTGAAAATGCATCTTCGGCCTTGTTGGA
>CAZJHC010000111.1:0-10569 GCA_964545645.1 uncultured Saprospiraceae bacterium | reverse complement strand
TAACCGGAGAGTCTATACGTGTCATTAGGTTTAAAAGGTCGATATTTTATACCTTTGCGGCCGCTTTGAGGCTCATCAGTGTTTTGTCCTTAATACAATGAGCCTATATCAATTAATTCTTAACAATAAAAATAGACTGAATAATGAGTGGTTCTAAAATTACCATGTCAAGAAGAGGCAAGTTACAAGTGCCTGATAATCCAATTATCCCATTTATTGAAGGAGATGGAATTGGCCCTGATATCTGGGCAGCGGCACAAAAGGTGTTAGACGCTGCAGTAGAAAAAGCGTACGATGGTAGCAAGAAGATCCACTGGAAAGAAGTTTATGCCGGTGAGAAGGCTAATGCTAAGACTGGTGAGTGGTTACCTAAGGATACAACTAATACCATAGCTGAGCACTTAGTAGCTATCAAGGGCCCATTAACTACGCCTGTCGGTGGAGGATTCAGATCATTGAATGTTGCAATACGTCAGATATTAGATTTATATGCTTGTGTAAGACCTGTTAAGTGGTATAGAGGAGTTCCTTCTCCTGTTAAGCAGCCTAAACTTGTAGACATGACGATCTTCAGAGAAAACACTGAAGATATCTATGCCGGTATCGAGTACTTGCACGGTACTGAGGAGAATGAAAAGATGAAAAAATTCTTAATCGAAGAGATGGGAGTTACAGGTATCAGATTCCCAGATACAGCATCATTAGGTGTTAAGCCGGTATCTGTTGAGGGTACAGAGAGATTGGTGAGATCAGCTATCAAGTATGCTCTTGATAATAAGAAGGACTCTATCACTCTTGTTCATAAAGGCAACATCATGAAATTTACCGAAGGTAAGTTCAAGGAGTGGGGCTACGCTTTAGCTAAAAAAGAGTTTGGTGCTGTAGATCTTGATGGTGGACCTTGGCAAGTAATCGATCACAAAGGAAGACAAGTGATCGTCAAGGATGTTATTGCTGATGCATTCTTACAGCAGATCTTACTGAGACCTGCTGAGTATGATGTGATTGCCACATTAAACCTCAATGGAGACTATATCTCTGATGCGCTCGCTGCTGCTGTAGGTGGTATCGGGATCGCTCCAGGTGCTAATATCAACTATGAGACAGGGATCGCTGTATTTGAGGCGACACACGGTACTGCTCCTAAGTATGCAGGCCAGGACAAAGTAAATCCAAGTTCGGTGATCTTATCTGGTGTGATGATGCTTCAGTATATGGGCTGGAAGAAAGCTGGAATCCTTATAGAAAAAGGGATCAAAGGAGCTATCAAGCAAAAGAAAGTTACCTACGATTTCGAAAGATTGATGAAAGGAGCTACTAAGCTCAAGTGCTCTGAGTTCGGTGATGAGATCATCGCTAATATGTAATTAGATATCAATCACGATATATAAATTAAGGCCACCGAGTTAATTCTTGGTGGCCTTATTTTTTTTATAGCGACAGTATCTCACTCATTTCTATCATGTCAGGATCTATAGTCTTCTTTTTGGTGATGGCATCCTCAAAGGAGGTGTAGCTAATCTTATTATTCACCAAACCTAAAGCTACATTGATCTTTCCATCCATTAAGGCTTTAACGGCACTATATCCTAGCCTGCTGGATAAGACTCGATCGGATGCTGTTGGAGAGCCACCTCTTTGGAGGTGTCCTATGATGGTAACTTTTGAGTCGATATCAAACTCATCTTTCATCTTTTTAGCGATAGTCATGGCGTCACCATTGGTATTACCCTCGGCGACCACCACCAGATTGAACAGCTTGTTTCTCTTAGCAGATTTCTTTAATAATTGTACCAGGTGGTCCAAAGGATTGTCCACTTCGGGCAAAAAGATATACCGAGCTCCTGTTCCTATACCGGTGTTCAGTGCTATATAGCCGGCATGTCTGCCCATTACCTCCACAAAAAATAGTCTATTATGTGAGTCAGCGGTATCTCGGATCTTATCCATCGCTTCAACAGCCGTATTGATGGCCGTATCATAACCGATGGTAAAGTCAGTCCCATATATATCATTGTCGATCGTGCCTGGCAGTCCTACAAAAGGAATATCATAAGTATTGGTGAATATATTGGCGCCCGTATAGGTCCCATCACCTCCTATGGCTACGCAGGCATCTATGTCATGAACCATAAGGGACTCATAGGCTAAGGCTCTACCTTCTTCTGTCTTAAAGTCCATAGATCTGGCAGTCTTTAAGAAGGTACCCCCATACTGGATGATGTTGGCGACATCTCCTTTTTCGAGTCGCTTGATATTTCCATTGATCATCCCTTCATATCCTCCTTGGATACCATAAACGTGCAGATCATAATATGCGGCAGTTCTCACTACTGCCCTTATGGCAGCATTCATTCCTGGAGCGTCTCCTCCTGAGGTAAATACCGCAATCCTTTTTATCTCTTTACTCATGACGATGATAGTTAACTAAGCCTTTAATCGCTGTAGGCTCATATGTACTTGCTAGTATATCAAATTTATTTAATATATCGTTGAGGATATCTCTAAAATAGAAACTTACAGAACCAATGAAGTGTATTGGAGTAGCATGCTTATTATATAGTGGGACGAGCATGTTTTGGCACATGGAAGTAAACGCCTCATTAAGTATGGTCATTTTAGTCTCTTGGTTCATTTTATTTATCAATAAAGATTGACTGGCCAAATATTTGCGCACATTAGCTTGTTCGTATAAGTGGGTTATAAATGAGGCAGGATCGAGTTCGGTATCATTGGATATAATGTCTTGTTCCGCCTTAGACAGCTGATGACGTACATACCGGATCATCAATCGTCTTCCGATGTCAAACCCACTACCTTCGTCGCCCATTAGGTATCCTCCGCTGGCTAATTTTTCGACCATCTGCTGCCCATTATAATACCCTGCGATACTCCCAGTGCCACAGATAGCTACTATGCCTTTATCATGTTGGCATGTTGCCTTGGCTGAGCCTGTTAAGTCGTCAGAGATGCTGATATCGCTCTCGGATAGACCCCAGTTGGTGGCATACTCATGTCGCAAACTTCCATTGACTTCACTATTAATACATCCAGACCCGTAGTGGTAGACCGTACTTAGTTCTTGATCGATATACTTATTGATGAGTTCATGGACCGCCACTTTGAAATTTGGATCAGTAACTGGATTGATTCCAGCGGTGTTGGCTTTCTTGATAAGATCGCCTTTAGTGTTGAGCAATACACTTTGTGTTTTTGAGGAGCCTCCTTCAATTATGAGCTTCATAAGTTTAAGATCGCAGATATTATTTGGATGTCATAATGAGCCCAAGGTATATTAGCCCATTAGGTCTTTTAATGTGCTTATTTAACCTTGATAGGCGATTATTACTACGAAATATTTATATGATAGAGACTCGCTTCCAAGTATATACTCCTACAGCACCCTGAAGACTGATGCATAGAACCAATGCGACATCGGTACATCATAGAGAGGCAAGTATAGTCCTAACGTGAATCTCCTACTTCTTTACAAAATAGTTAGATTATAATAAATTGATACTCAATCATTTAATTATGTTTTGAAATTTAATTAGTCTATTAAAAATCCAGTTTTAGTCCTGCACCCGTATATCCCATTGTAACTGATAATCACATCAGAAATTCAAAAAAAATTTTAAAACTAAAACAATGAAAAAATTCACAGGATTAACAGTCGGCATGACGATGGCCGCACTTGCATTCTTCTTTATGTCAGCAGATCATATTGATGCACCGTCCGTCGCAGGTGGGAGTGCAGATATTACAGATTATTACGCTTTTGAGAGCCCGGGCAATAGTAACAATATGGTCTTTACAGCTTCGCTTCAAGGCTTACTGAGCCCCGCTGCCACAGGAGATGCCGTTTTTGATGAATCCGTACTCGTCGAGTTCAATATTGATAATGACGGAGACTTAGTCGAGGATTTGGTCCTTCAAGCTATAGTGCGAGATGGACAGATATATGCCTTCGGCCCTACCGCACCGGCTCAGATTGGAGCAACCAGTACGATTAACAGCACCGCTACTTCTGTAAGTGCAGCAGTGACATCTTATGGTTCACAAGCCATCACGGGTAACCAAAATGGTATGAGGGTATTTGCAGGTCCCAGAGATGATCCATTTTTCTTTGACTTAGGAGCATATCAAGCAATCCTCGGGGGTATGGCGCCAGGATTTAATGACCCAGGGACTGATACTTTCGCTGGAACTAATGTGATGTCTATCGTCATAGAAGTGCCCAAGTCAACATTGGGTAATGCTGCTACTATCAATACCTGGGCAGTAACTAAGGTTCGCCAATAGAGGTCAATTCAATTATTCAACATTTTATTTATCACGATTAAAAAATTCAAACATGATTTTCAAGAATATATATTTCACAGTAACAATTTTTATAGCCGCCATATGCATCACTTCTTGTAGTGACGAGGATGAGCCAATGATACCAACAGTAGACTTTTCTGGTAGCTACACCTTGTCAGATCAGATGGGCAGACCGGCGATCAATACTGTATTCGTAGGAGATGCCCAGAAGGATCAGTTCAATGAAACTCAACCGTCACAGATGGGCCAGATATTCAGTCAGGTTTTTGAGGATAGACTTTTAGCCTTGAACCCTGGATATACCACTAATGCATTAGGATTAGATGCGGCGAGCTTCACTGGTGTGTTGGCGAGTGATGTTTTGTCAGTTGCAACAGCAGGAGTGACAACTTTCTTTGATGGAACTAATGTGTTAACTGGTAGAGCATTAGCTGATGATGTCATCGATGTCGAACTGTTACTTATATTCGGTGGACCTGATGGTTCTGCTAATCCAGGATTAACGTCAGATAACGTAGATGCCAATGATAAAGAGTTCAGTACATCATTTCCATACCTGGCCAGCCCTTGGTAGGCTGTAGCGTAGACTCACCTTATGACTTTAGGAGTTCAGTTGGCTTAGGCTGCTGAACTCCAATCGGGGAGCACCTTAGGAGGGCTCTCACATCATTATCAAAATAATAAACTGAACACTATGAAATATCTTATTTATTCGCTCTTCTTCGCAGCATCTGGACCAGATACCAATCCTGAGCTACCTACGTACAACCCTGCACACACTATAGAACATGTAGAACAGGAGATCAGTTTTTGGACGGATCGACTTGAGACCTCACCATATACAGGATCATATAGATTGAGGTTAGCCCAATCATACGAAAGTCATTTTCAAGCTACTGGAGAAATCAATAGTTTGACAACTGCAGAGTACCATTATCGATCTTGTGTGTATACAGGCAGTCTAGACAATACTCCAGCATTGCTGTCATTAGCGCAGAATCTGATTACGCAACACCGTTTTTGTGAAGCATATGAAGCAGTCTTGCATGCCGAGCGCATCGGTAGAGACCTAGATAAGGTGCGGTTAGTGCGATATGATATCGAGCATGAACTGGGCATAGGCCAACCTTTAGAACCAGAGCAATTAGATATCCAACATCTCATACGCCTTGCTAAGGAGTCTGATGCTGATGGAGATCTGACGCAGGCTATCGTATATATGATGCAGGCTAGAGAGACGGCCTATGATATCAATAATACCAAACTGCAGATATGGACTACAACCAATCTTGCCGAGTTCATGGGGCACAATGGCAATATCGCCACCTCCGAAGAGCTACTCCAGGAGGTGTTGGATCAGGATCCTGGTAATTGGTATGCGTACAAGCTATTGGCATGGATATCTTATGCGCATTATGGGGACGTAGATCGAGCGATTTCGATGATCGATGAGATCATGAGGCATCGCCAGAGTCCAGAGTTATTCTTGTTTAAGGCAGAGCTGTTAGAATCTATCGGATTGAATGGGAAACCTTATGAGGATTTATTCTTGGCGCAAGCATCAGAGGCTAAGTATGATCGCTTATATCATATGGATGTGGCAGAACTCTTGTTGCGTCGAGGTTGGGAAGAGAGGGCTAAAGGCTTAGCTATCATGAAACGTGAGTACGCTCAGCGCAAGACACCAGAGACAGCAGCTATGTTGGCATTCGCCTATGCCCAAAATGGAGGTATCATCAATGCTCGAGAGATTTTTATCAATGAGGTCTACCAAAAAACATTTGAGCCGGTTCCACATGCCCTCATGTTGGAGGTAATGAAGGAGTACAAAAGCTATCACAATTATCTGGAAGAGCAGTTGGAGGGGATAGAGTTTGAGCTTGGCCCTATCAGGGCTAAGCAAATAAACGAATGGTTAGGTTAGTCCTTAGCGGAATTGATAAGATCTAAAAGCGCAGGAGCATGCTATCGGTTGGACGAGTTCGAGCCAGCAAACATTGATAGACTATAAAATGCCAGAAATAAGCATCATAGATGTTTCATTAGATTTGGTTTAATATTTTGAATGTCTCCTTTTCATAACATGAGAAGGAGATTTTTCATGAAAATCTTGGTCATATTGTTAAGGCCATTACCTTTATAAATATATGAGTGCCATGCATACAGAGAAAGATATCATAGCCTTGTTAAGGAATCGAGATCAGCGAGGCTTATCATACTTCTATCAACAGTATGCACAGGCGCTAATGGGGATTATCGGACGTATCGTACATGAGAGTGCCATAGCCGAGGAAGTTTTGCAACAGACACTGCTTAAAGTATGGAATAAGATAGACCAATACGAGCCTGGTAAGAGTGCACTGTATACTTGGTCTAGTATTATCGCTCGCAATACGGCACTTGACAAAGTGCGATTGGTAGGATATCAAAACAGAAAATATCAAGAAGATATCGCTGATCATGTCGACGCTATAACAACCAAGCAACATGCCAGTGAGCAAATCGATGCTCAGAAGCTCTTAGCTAAGTTAGATGACAAACATCGAATCCTTATGGAGAAGATGTACTTAGAAGGCTACTCTCAAAGAGCGATATCTGAAGAGATGGATCTTCCTCTGGGAACTGTAAAAACGAGACTACGATCTGCGATGTTATCGTTGCGTCAGGAGCTAAAAAGTGAGAAAGGACTATTCTTAAGCTGTATCGTCCTATTGGCATATATCATCTATAAACTCGTATCATGACACCTCAAGAAATGATCAATTCGGGATTGTTAGAACTGTATGCCTTAGGACAGCTTGAAGGAGAGGAATTGCGCAGTGTAGAATCGGCTATAGAGTCTAATGCTGCTGTGCGATCAGAACTGCGAGAGATAGAAGAGGCTATGGGCATATATGCCGCCATTCATGCGCTACCAGCTGATCAGTCTATACTGAATCGAGCCTTGGATCAAATTAATCAGCTTGAGACGGCTCCAACTGATACTCTTGGATCGTCAGAACCGATCAAAGCATCATCGATCAGAACGCTGTGGTCTTGGCTCGGCCCACTATCGGCCATTGCTGCCGGAGTAGCGATGATGATAGCCTATATTCAGTTTGATAAGGTTGGGGCTCTTACTGATGAGATGGATGCAATCATAGCTGATTGTGAGGAAAACGAGAAAATACTGCAAGAGCAAGAAGCAATGTATGCAGCTCTAATGGACGAGGATAATCGCCCCGTGCTTATAGAGCCGACCACTAAGTACCCTGATACTCGACTTATCATACATCACAACAAGACCGAGGGTGTTAACTATTTGCAGATCAGTAACCTACCGTCTTTGTCTGATGGTTTAGCATTTCAACTTTGGTCCTTGAAGGGTACGGATACACCGATTCCACTAACTGTGTTTACCCAAGGAGGTGAGGTGATCATCCCTATAGACTATGAGCCTGATACAGATGCCTACGCCATCACCATAGAGCCGACAGGCGGAAGTCAATCACCTAATTTGGATGAACTCATTGGGGTGTTTACGATGGGGTAGAGTACTTTTTATCAATGGACTTATCGGTTGTATAGGACATTGTATGATTAGTAAAATGAGGTAAAGACCAATGTATCTTGATAGTGCATATTTACCCTTTATTCAAGTTAATCGTTGTAGTCGCAGATTGATTCTGAATAGATTATTTATCTTAATTCCAGAATTATTAAATCCAACAGTATGATGTCCTTATCACGGATCCTATTATCAGTCAGTTTTGTTTTGCTAAGTATGTCTCTGCTCATGGGACAAAATCGAAAGACTAAAAAACTAAAAGTAGAAGTAAAAGAAGCTATCGGCGCCGAGAGTAAACAAGCTCAAGTCATGGTAGATAAAGTATTCAGTTTTGCAGAATTAGGTTTTCAAGAAATAGAGACCTCTAAGTATCTCACAGATATACTTGAGGCAGAAGGGTTTACTATCGAGCATGGTATTGCCGGTGTTCCTACGGCATGGGCCGCCCGATGGGGTAGTGGCAAACCGGTCATCGCTCTGGGCAGTGATTTGGACTGTATCCCCAAGGCATCTCAAAAACCCGGTGTTGCCTATCATGACCCTATCGTCGAAGGGGCACCTGGGCATGGCGAAGGTCATAACTCAGGATCTCCGCTCAATATACTGGCAGCGATCCAGGTCAAACGAATCATGGAGCGAGAGGGATTATCAGGTACATTGATGTTGTGGCCTGGAGTTGCTGAGGAGCTCGTAGGCACAAAGGCTTTCTTTACGAGAGATGGCTATTTTGATGATGTGGATATATCCATATTCACACATGTTAGTGATAATCTCAGTGTAAGCTACGGTCAAGCAAGAGGAACGGGTCTTATTTCGGTGGAGTATACCTTCGAAGGGGAAGCCGCCCATGCAGCGGGATCTCCTTGGCGAGGGAGAAGTGCCGCTGATGCCGTCGAATTGATGAATATAGGTTGGCAGTATCAACGGGAGCATCTCGATCCATTGCATCGATCTCATTCAGTAATCAAGAACGGTGGAGACCAACCTAATGTGGTTCCATCCGAAGCTTCTATTTGGTACTACTTCCGTCATGTGACCTACCCTAAGATCATGGAAGTCTATAACAAGGCTAACAAGATCGCAGATGGTGCAGCAATGATGACAGATACTAAGGTCAGTCGTAAAGTATTGGGATCAGCATGGCCTAGGCATTTCAATCAAGTAATCGCCGAGACTATGTATGACAATATCAAAGATGTTGGAATGCCTGAATGGTCAGAGTCGGATCAGGCCTTGGCCAAAGCCGTACAGGAAGAGGTCGACTCTCCCAAAACCAAAGAAGGACTGTCGACAGAACTCAAAGAGTTAGGCCTACCTGTCAAAAATCCTGTCAGCGGGGGCAGCGATGATATCGGCGATATATCTTGGAAGTTGCCGACAGTTACCTTGAGATTTCCATCTAACATACCGGGATTGCAAGGTCATCACTGGTCTAATGCTATCGCTATGGCAACACCTATCGCTCATAAGGGTGTTGTTGCCGGAGCCCAGGTGGTGGGTATGACTGTTATTGACTTTTTGATGGACAATCAACTCGTGGAGGATGCTTGGACATACTTCAGAGAGGAGCAGGGCATGGAGCTGGATTATGTTCCGATGGTGACAGAAGATGATGCACCAGCTATATATATTAATACTGATATCATGGAAGAGTTCAGACCTCAGTTGGAACCATTCTACTATGATGAAACGAAATATGATTCATATTTGGATCAGTTGGGGATTAGTTATCCAAGGTTAAAAGGAGAGAAGTAATATCGAGTAGTTTATGAAGATAAAGTTTATTGGATCATCCGATACTTAACCTTCTTTTTGTCCGAGTTGGTTAAGATTGTCAAGAGTGTTGAATAAGGCCAGTTCGTATGATCATTGTGTCACCGACTGATTGATTATTTTGGACTGAGGCTAACTATTAGTGCAGAATGAGAACCTATATTGACTTAAAAAAACGATCAAATTGATGGGTTTTGATTGGATATAAATTAGTTAGGCGCAATTAAAATGAAGAAAAACAAAGTCATAACAATATTGATAGGAATATGCCTTATAGCATACCTGGCAATTCATGCTTTTGAATTCAAAATTCAGATTAACTCACCTTATTGGACAGTTTTTGCCAAATTAGGATTAGCATTAGTGGTAATAATTGCTCCTCTTACATTAAAGGCAAAATGGATAAACAAAATTGGATTGTCAACTATCATGGCAATGATGTTTATGTTTCTTGTTCCACAATTAGGAATCTGGAATATTTCATTAAATAATTATGTGATAAACCAATCTAACAAATACGAAGAATACATAAATCTACACAACGCTGAACTTGATCAACGAATAAAATATTTGTCATGTAAAGACGGTGAACTTTTCACCAAGCCAAAATTAGATAGCGAATCCTCAAATACTATATGTGAGACATTTGGAAAATTAGATGTTAAAGAAGTGTTTATCAACCAAGCAAATTCAAAATATTTGTTTGCTATGCATCGATTTATAGACAATGGCTATGGCCTTCTTTACACAAAAGAAAATTTTGTTCGAGATGAATTTTATAAAGAAAGGGTAAATGGACTTCAACTAACTTCAATTAAGAAAGTAAGAGAAAATTGGTATTACGTAACCTTTACATAGAATGAAAACTGAGACTAACAATAGATATCAGATCATATCTCTTCGTACCTCAGAGAGACGATCGATAT
>CAZJHC010000110.1:0-10573 GCA_964545645.1 uncultured Saprospiraceae bacterium | reverse complement strand
CTCACTACATCACTCAGAGAACCTCCTAAAGACTCAATGCTGGCTTGTAGTTTATCTATGATGAAGTGAGTCTGGGCAGCGGGATCTGATCCTCCAATCAGTTTAGAACCATGAGTTGCGGTAGTACCAGATACAAGGATTCGATTACCTTTCCTGACGGCTCGAGAGTATCCAGCGATATCTTCCCAAGGGGTTCCAGAAACTACACTTGACTTGTCTTTACCAGCAAAAGGCTCATAGACTTTAGGGAAGTGATCGAGATGATGACTTAGATCTCCACTGGCTGTTAGAAATGGTGGTTGCCTATATTCGTCGCCACAGTTTCCGGGAATATCACTTAATTGACCCTGAGCATGTTTAATGGAGTCTACATCCTCTGAACTCAATGCTAAGTCAAAGACCTTCAAGTTCTCCTGGATATGTTCACTTTGTCCTAACCGAGCACCCAAGATGATTCCGGCTACATGATTTTGATCTAACACATATCTACTCGTGATATTGGCGATAGAGCATTGATGCCGTTGTGCGATACGATCCAATACTGACAGAACCTCCTGAAACACATCCCATCCACCAGCCTCCTTGATAAACCTGAGATACTTCATCTGAGACCATGTGAGGTCACTGTTTTCAGATGGGTCTTGTTTACCCAGCCATTTTTCTGACAGTAATCCACCACACAAGGTGCCATAGGCTAATAGTGATACCTGATGCCGTTTACAAACGGCGGACATCTGATGATAAGCTCGTTGGTCAATGATCGAATAACTGATCTGATTTGAGACGATTTCAATACCACTGGCAAGAGCCATATTCAGATGCGCTGCATCAAAGTTGGTGACGCCTATGTGCTGTATCAATCCTTCCTCCTTCAATTCTTGCAACCAATAGAGGGTGTCTATCCACTCTGGATTGCTATACTGCCAGGCATGATATTGTAGCAAGTCAATCGAATCAGTTTGCAATCGATCCAGAGATCGTTGAATGGCTGCTCTAACCACATCTTTGGAAGTTACAGGGGGCGTTGGCACCCACTTCGTAAAGAACTGTACCTCTCTCCTATTACGGAGTTTGTGATTGAAAGCACCCGCTATTACTTCTGCTGAGCCATAATGGTCAGCCATATCAAAAGTATAGAAGCCCTCCTCTACATAATTATTGATATGTGCTGCTGTTTGGTCAGGATCTAATGTCACACCATCTCGTTCCATATCTGCAATCTGCCATAGTCCTGTGAGGATTCGACTGATCTTGAGGTTCGGCCTAAGCTCGTAGTATTCCACCATTATTCTTCAGGTAAATCTTTAAAAAGTTGTTTCACATCTATGCCACTCTGCTTCAGTTTTCTGTATTGGACCCCATAGATCACAGTTCCTATGAGCATCACTATCAACCATATCCAGGTAGAATGATAATACCAAGCCTCTACTTCCTTTCCTATGTCTTTAGCTGTATGCACCATGAGCAACAGAGTGATCAATAGTACACCAAGACCTCCGATCAATATTCGAGAGCCCCTACCCTTCAAGACACTCATCTTCGATCCAAGTTCAGGATTATGATTGGGTAAGTATAATAGCGTCATACACATCAGCAAAAAATTGACCATCATTGAGGTCAACATAATGTCTACTCCCAAGAAGAAGTCTCCTGCAAAATGACATCCCAACACTCCTACGCTTGCTATCAGTCCGCAGACGTACAATGCCATATATGGTGTGCTTTGAGTTGGATGAACTTGAGCCATCCTCTTAGGAAATACACCATCCTTGGCCCATGCGAAAACCAACCTTGATACAGATAATAACATAGCAGGCAGGTCATTAATCAGTGCGATAGTCGCACCAACCAGAATCATGACCGACAATCCTGTTGGCAATAGATACGTCAATAATCCGGGAGCGGAAATATCCTTAGTAGCTGCCTCCTGAGCGATATATGCCCATGGTACGGCATGATAAACAGCCGCAGTAAACAAGAAATAAAAACTGCCGACTATGGTGATTGCCAAAATGATAGCACGAGGAAGGTTTATTGATGGGCGTTTGGCCTCTCCACCAGCCTGAGCGATGGAGTCAAATCCAATAAAACTCGAAAACATGAGCGCTGCTGCACTAAAGAAAACTTGCCAATCAAAACTTGCACTCGATAATGGTAAATCTCTACCTTCTTGAGATTGAAGCGCTGCCTCAAAATCGTTGTGATCAAAGCTAAATCCTGAAAAAATGACCACACTACCCAGTGCAAACATGATCATCATCAGTGGCACTAAAGTCTTCTCATATAAGCGAACTCCTCTCACATTGATATATACGAATAACCAGATCAAACACAATGACAGTAATACTCGCACCCATCCTACTTCTAATTGTGCACCGAGATACTCCCATCCTACTGTCGTACAGATATCTCTCAGAAAAGGAACAACGATATAAGCAATCACTCCTATCACAATGGAGAGTCCGAACCACTGAGAAAAGCTACCTATGAATCCCAGATAAGGATGTAAGCCTCGAGACGCATAGATATAGCTACCTCCTGCACGAGGCATCGCTGAGGCCAATGCGGCATAGGCCATAGCGGCAAGTAATGCTGGTAGTGCAGCAACCATAAAAGCTGGAAGAACATAAGGCCCAATCCCTTCTACATTTCGTTGAATCATAAATGGAACTACATTGATCGAAGCCCCCATCATAGAGCATACTCCAGTAGCTACTAATCCCATTAAGCCCAACTGCCTTACTAAATCAGATTTAATCGACATCGTGACTGACAAAATACTAAGTATTTTGCTAAGTCGAATTAGTCAACTATATCGATTATGGATATACTGGTTAAATCTCAATGTGGAGAATTATCAAATGCTTCAGAAATGATAATATCAACCATATTAAATAGCTTTTGTGAAATAGAAAAAGATGATCTAAAATAATTTCAGAGGTCACGTCGGGGATCTCTTCTTGTCAAATAGCATCGGGTCAATCGAACGAGCAACTAACATTACTGCACAAGTCCCTGTCAGTGAAACCAGCACATTATTTCAGGTTGAAGAATCAGTGATTTTGAAGGATGCATTCGATGTGGGAATCGGACAGGCATTTGAAGTGCAGATTGAAGCCTGTCCAGAGTGATCTTATTCTTATCTATAGTGGGTCTAGTACTTTTCCTGGATTAAGGATATTCTTAGGATCCAGCATTTGTTTTATAGTCCGCATCAACAGAACCTCTTGGTCCGTACGAGTGTACTTAAGATAGTCCTTCTTTTCGATTCCTATACCGTGCTCAGCCGATATTGATCCGTCTATGGCCTGTATGGACTGATAGATGATTCGATTGATCTTTCTCGTTAGTTCGTCAGAATCATTCTGTTTCGCCACGACGAAGTGAATATTCCCATCGGCGATGTGTCCAAAGGGAAATACTGCTTGCACATCTTGCTCTGCCTCCAAGTGTTTCACCATTTCAGCAACGGTCTGCCCTATCATAGCGGGTGCAATGCTGATATCAAAATTTTGACTATGACTCAAAGGTTTAATTATAGCCTGGATGTCCTCACGCACAGTCCAAAACCAATCTAAATCAGACTGAGATGTTGCAAAAACCGCATCCTTGATTAGTTCTTGTTTTAAAGCCTTTTCAATCAGTTCAACTACTCGCTCTTCATCATGTTGAGGATCACTGCCTTGTACATCGGCTAACAAGTAATAGCCATAGCCAAATGGCAATGGTGGCTTTACACTAGCATATGATCCAGTCAGAGACTCATACGTATTTGACCACATCAACTCAAAGCTGGTCAAAGATCCTGAAAGACCAGCATCGAGAGATCTCAATAACAGCATCACATTATCATAATCATTAAGAGCTATGAACACGCTGATTCTTGATTTGGGAGCTTCGACAAGCTTCAATACTGCTTTAGTGATGATTCCTAGGGTACCCTCGGTGCCAATGAACCAATGCTTCAGATTATATCCCGCATTATCCTTAATTACTTTTTTTAGTGACGAGATGATTGTGCCATCTGCCAATACTACCTCTAATCCAAGTACGAGGTTACGAGTCATACCATATCTAAACACGCTGAGTCCCCCCGCATTAGTAGCAATCACTCCGCCAATCTGTGCTGATCCTCTAGCCCCAAAATTCATCGGAAACAAAAGTGCTTTTTCATTGACTCTGAGTTGGATATCTTCAAGGATAACTCCTGCCTCAACAGTTATCGTTCTGCTGACTTCATCGAATTCAACAATCTTATTAAGCTTTTCTGTTGAGATGACTACAGTATCATGATCCACCTGGGTGCCCCCGACCAAGCCTGTTAATCCTCCATGGATAACAACAACTTGATCGAATTCATGGCAGATGCCTAGGATATCAGAAACATCCTGCGTTGATCTGGGTAGCAATACTGCTTTCGCAGCAAGTCCTTTATCCATGTTCCAGATGTGGTCATATCGGCTATCCAATGCACTACCAGTGAGCACCATATCGGGGCCAAAAAGATCTATGAGTCGACTAATGACAGAATCCTGCATGATATCTATTGGTGTAGGTAATCCAGAAAAAAATCTAAAGATTTATTTCCACACAACTATTTTGAAGATAAACCCAAGCGCCCATTTGTAACCTTTACAATATAATTTTCTCAATAGTTTATTTTGTTAAAATTTAATTTCAAAGCATTTTAAGTAGTTTGGCAACGTATGGAAACTTATACGATGTGCTATTGAGGCATCATTGATAGAATCACCTACTTGGCATAGAGCGGTACATCAAAGCATGAACTTTTTACTTCTCTTAGGCACCTCCTTTGTCAGAGAGGACGTCTATTGCTATTCGTCAGAGTTTGCAAAAAGCACCCAACTTATCATATTCATAATGGTCATATATGTAAACCAAGCCTTAATACAGACCAACTTGGTTTGTGTCGGAGATCTACCGTATAAGCGTTGCACCCCAGGTAAGCTAACGATACTATCCTGCTATCAGAGCTGCTCACGATAATAGCTAAAATTAGAATTGTCTAAATCTATATAATAGAGTCGTACAAGTAACTATGACCTACATCGAATCAATATTCTTGAAGATCTCCAAACTTTACCAACTTGTACTCTGGTGTAGCTTCTAATTGTTGTTTTAAGATGGCCATATGACCAGCGCCAAATAGGATCATGATGCGGTCATCTGGATAGGTTTCTATTCGCTGGAGATTCTTGATAATTCTCAGATTCCTGCTATACCAATCGAGCAATAACCATCCATCCATTTTATAGTAATCATCATAGTGATCATTCAATACATAATGCCCGTGCATGCGCTCGATAACTTTATCTGTATTTTGATATTTGAAATAATCATGTAATCTCATTTCATACGTTAATCGATCATCTTCATCATACCAGTCCCAATATCTGTCGTCAACAACATTTGTTTTATCTGGTCTATCCTCCAAGATATCGGCAAAATAATTCTGAAACAGGGTTGAATCTTTGGAGTTAAACATATCGCTCATCAGGGACGGTGCATCGATGCCATAGATCGTATCTAACTGCAACTCATGGGCAAGTCTAATTGCTATCTGATCACTTTCTCGGCGTCCTAACTTTTCTTCTCCATTTAACCAACTACGCATCCGATGCATGAGATAGCCCGTGTTGCTGCCGGTTTCAACCATGATCTTAGTAGGCTTGAATTTTTTAATATAATCCAGCAGTTCACGAAGCTCTTCTTGTCGCTCATCTGAGAGAATATCCAGCTTATATTTATCGTCCGTCTTATGAGTGTCTAAGCCCGGATACCCGAAGTGAAAGGTGCCTACCAAGAGTACCTGAGGCACTTGATCTCCCTTTAGCAAATACTTATCGACATCTAAGGTCTGAGCAGAAATACCGAGAGCAAGCATTACAATCATACAACACAGTATAAAACGGTTCATAGTATTCATTTTTTAACAAGGTATATACCCTTTATCCATATTGGATCCTATAATCTGTGTACCCTGCTATTGTCTATGTCAACTACAGTTACAGTTTTCATTCTATGTATACAGATAAGAAAAGCAAGTTCACCGATTAATGGGCAGAGTCAAGGATAATTTGGCGATATTCGAAACAGATATACCGCTGAATGAAGTTCAACTTTGGAAGACTGATTCTTTCCTATCTCTTATATTACTTTTTCATAGAGGGAGCTCTTAGAGATCTATTGATTAGGGGGCAGACGGATAGTTTTGACCTGACCAACAGCATATTTAGCATTACCTCCTTGTTCATCCCTTTCCTATATGTGATCCTCTCTTATGTGGTATTACATCGATATTACCCTTCAAGGAAATGGACTCACTGTGCGTTGGGTTTGATCGCAGCAGCCGTGATCACCATCGGTTGCAGATACTTAATAGAACAGATCTTGAGTGAGGTACTATTTGATCAAACCAACTACCATCCTAGCTATGGTTTAAAAAGATACGTCATAGATAACTACTTCTATGCCTTTAGATATATCACCTTCGGCGTGATCTATTATTTTGTCAGCTATTCTCTTTACACGCAAAAAAGAGAATCTGAATTGGTCATTTCTAAGAAGAACATGGAGATGGCCCTGCTAAAAGCACAAATCAATCCACACTTCTTGCTCAACTCGATGAATAATATCTATTCACTCGTATTTCACAAGTCAGAACAGGCACTTACAGCAATGGATAGCTTAACCGATATCCTGAAGTACTCCTTATATGAATCAAAAGACTTTGAATCATTAGAAAAAGAAATCAACATTGCGAATCAATACATCGAGTTGTCACAATTGAGAGCGTCATATGATCTCCATTATAAAATTGATACCGATGTGCAAAACATGTCCATGCCAGTGCCGCAGCACCTGCTCATGCCTATTGTAGAGAATGTCATCAAACATGGCGATCTAAGTGCTTCAGAATCATCAGCTCAGACAACTATAAATAAAAAAGGCAATCAGTTGCACATCACCAGCTCCAATAAGGTAAATCATAAGCTGAAGGATAAGACCAGTGGCATAGGACTTTCTAATTTAGAAAGAAGGTTACAACTCTTATATGAAAGCAACTATACCATGACAAGCAAAATCGTGGAGAATAGATATTATTTGAACATTACAATTCCAATCGAGTGATCAATTGTATCATCATAGATGACGAGCCTTTGGCGGCTCAGTTATTGAGTTCCTATACTGACAAAGTAGAAGACATCCAGCTTCTTGGCGTGTTTCATAATCCACTATCCGCATTGACATTTCTAAAAGATACTCAAGTAGATCTGGTGCTTCTTGATATACAGATGCCTGAACTCAGCGGCACACAACTGGCTAAGATTGTGGATCCAAGCATTGAGATCATATTCACTTCGGCATATCCAGAATTTGCCGTAGAAGGCTTTGAGCTTAAGGCACTGGACTATCTGGTCAAACCCATCAGCTTCATCCGATTCTTAGATGCTATAGATAGATATAGGTCATTGCACACCAAGCAAAAGGCAGTACAGGATGATCCACAGGATTTCCTCTTCGTTAAATCGGAGTATCGATTACAAAAGATCAACACTACAGACATCTTATACCTACAAGGCAATGGCGACTACTGCAACATAGTATGCGCTGATAAAAAAATCTTGACGCTTGAGAAGCTAAGCTCGTTCGAAACTCGACTTTCACCTCGACAATTTATCAGAGTTCATAAGTCTTACCTCATAGCCGTCGACAAGATAGAATACATCGAGAAGAAAAGAATAAAGATAGGAGAGGCAATGATTCCTATTGGATTGACTTATGAAGAGCGCATCAAGAGGATAATAGGCTAAGAGCAGCTAACGAATACTAATATCGACACAGTTCTTAATAAATTTTTCATCATGAATTATTTTAATAATATTTTCAATTTTAAAGCCATAAACTTATTCTGCTGACTATAAAAGTCTTTATGAATTGAGGATGAATGGGTCTTAATACCGTATAAAGACATTTTTTGTAGATTTCGAAAAAAGTATGTGGATGGTTAGGGATTACTTGACATCTGGTTCACTTCCATGAGCCAAGAAAAGAGAAAGTCAATAGTCTCTCGACACTCAGCATGTAGAGTTCCTAAAGTGATCATCTAAGCGATCAAAAGTTGTAATACCGTAGAATAACAGAATATGAAACATAAGATACTAAGCTTGATATTAACCTTTACTACGAGTCTGCTATTGGGACAAGAATTGCCAGAAAAGATTAGTGAAACTGACTTTACTATTGGTAAAACAATTAGCCTTAAATCGTCAATTTTGGATGAAAACAGAACGCTAAATATATATTTCCCTTCAAGTTATTCAGTAGATAATTTAAAAACATATCCAGTGATTTATTTGCTGGATGGATCAAGAGATGAGGACTTTATACATATAAGTGGAATTGTTCAATTTGGTTCTTTCTCTTGGATTAATATGATCTCAGAATCCATAGTTGTCGGAATAGGAAATGTAGATAGAACAAGAGATTTTACCTATCCTTCTCAAATTGAAATTGACCAAAAAGAATTTCCGACCTCAGGAAAATCCGAACAATTCATTGCTTTCTTAGAAAAAGAGCTTCAGCCATTTATCGATTCCACTTATAGAGTAACCCCAGTCAAGACGATTATCGGACAATCATTAGGAGGACTATTGGCATCTGAAATATTATTTAAAAACCCGGGCCTTTTTGATAACTACATAATTGTGAGTCCAAGTCTATGGTGGGACGATGAAAGCTTATTATCTCAAGAACCTATAGTTTACGATTCCAAAAAATCGATTTATATAGCCGGAGGAAAAGAAGGCGAAGTAATGGAACGCACTGCTAAAGAATTGTATCTCAAATTAAAGAAGAGTGAACAAAAAAATATGAATTTGTTCTACGACTTTTTGGAGGACAAGACACACGGGGATGCATTACATAATGCCGTGTACAATGCATTTGAAAAAATATTTGAATCGAAAGATCAATAAAACAGCTACAATACGTAAGTCTTTGTGCGGTCGCCATGACCGTTCATAACACCTTATTTAATGTCACATGCCGTATCATTAGGCTTAAACTTGAGGAGTCTGTTACCATCACTTTCTAATAGTCCAACCCTCTGAGCCCGTGTAGTTTTATATCCTACAATGCCTACACTGGATTGACTTTAATGACTGTTTAATCAGAATATATAGCAGGTTCATCTAATATAAAAGAACTACAAGGTCTTGAGAGCGTAGTTTCAGTCAAACAACTATCTAAGAACATCGAGTTGTCACTGAAGCTCATAATATGAACCAATAGCTAAACTCAATGAAATGAAGTTCAAAAAATTACTTAAAAGAACCATTTTTCTGATTTTTATCCTTCTCATAGCTTTTATATCCTTCCTTCTGTATCAAACAAAAGATGATATTAATGCAGACTTAAGTAACATTGATGAAAAATTAAATAGATATTATAATTCGGATCGAATGGCTGGCTTCGCCGTAGCTGTATTTAATGCAGATAGTACAATCTATTCAAAAGGATTTGGATACTCAGATAAGGCAAAAGGAGAGGCATACACTACACAAACGCAGCAGTTTATAGCCTCTATATCGAAGACAACCATAGGTGTCGCCTTAATGAGAGCTGAAGAATTACAATTACTAAACGTAGAAAACGCTATTAACGACTATCTTCCATTTGACATAAACAATCCTAATTTTCCTAATGATAAGATAACTATAAAACATTTAGCCACGCACACATCATCATTAGACTACAATGAAGCCGTTGTGGAATCTCTTTATACTGATGAGCCCAACTTGAGTGAATCCTTAGAAAAATTTATGCTGGATTATTTTCAAGATGGAACGTATGGGGAAATTACGTTCACTGAACATAAACCAGGTTCAAATTGGAATTACTCCAATATAGGTGCTGCGTTAGCAGCTTATATTATAGAGCGTACATCAGGAATACCTTTTTCCGAGTTTACACAAACCTACATTTTTGACCCAATTGAACTTGATAATACCTATTGGTCATTAACAGAAAGTGACTCAATTCTGCATACAAGCTATTATGAAATAGAAAAAGATTCAATAATGAATGTTCAGACAAGTGGCGTAACCCTTTATCCATGTAGAGACATCATAACTAATGTTGTAGATCTGACAAAATATTGTCAAGCTATAATAGCAAAAAAATCAAATCTACTAAAACTGACTTCCTTTGAGAAATTACTTTCTCCACAATTGAGTAACTCTGTTACAAATCTTGAAGATGACAATAATGGTTTGTTTTTTACTATAGATAGAAACAATTATGGCATAACGTATCAGTTAACAGGAATGAATGGTGGAGATAACTGTATCACAACTATGATGTATTTTGACCCTAAAACAGAACTTGGGTATATATTTTTAGGGAATACTGGATGGAATGAACTTAACCGTTCTAATCATAATTGGATCTATAATGCTTTAGTAAGTTTAGGATATAATTATACTATGAAAAATGCGACTACCAAAGAAAAGATAAAACTGAAAATTCATAATCTTTATAATAGAATAAG
>CAZJHC010000109.1:0-10601 GCA_964545645.1 uncultured Saprospiraceae bacterium | reverse complement strand
TCAACAGAAGCGTCCAACAATTTTGGTGAGACAATAACTTATGATTGGAATATCCTTGCTTATGCTAGCTATACTAACAATGATCAAGAAATAACTATAACAGATATAATAACCCTGACTGATGCAGGGCCAACTTTGGACCCTGGTGAATTAGTTGGTATCGGTGATTCGGCTATAGTTCAGCGTATTGCCAAAACGGAGCATATGGAAAGATCTTCCCAAAAATTAACCATACATGCTTTGAAGCCTGGAAGTTCTTTTGAAGGCATCCCTGCTGAGCCTGGCCACAACGGCAAAGTAGAAGGTCGGGTCGTTGGAGAAGGCACAGATATCGGTATTGCAGATGTAAATATTGAGTTGATTCCTTTTGATAACATCCATGGAGCTTGTCCCGATCATCCGACCACCACAACTGATGAAAATGGTTATTTCACGTTTAATAGAGTGTATTATGGATTATTAGCGGAGGATATATCTGGTAAGTTTAAGGTTGTTGCCAGCTTAGAAAATCATGGATTTAACAAGGATACTACGATCATCGCTGGTTTTAATCTGGATAATCCAAACAATGACAACTTAGAGTCCTCCCCTATTCAGGATACGACGACTTTCTTTATCAGAGGATTAGTGTTTCAGGAGGACGACCGAAGCTGGAATCAAACCAACTGTGGTGTGCCTGATGTGCGATTTTATGTTGACGATGGTTCCACGGAGATCTTAAAAATACCTGTGTCCGATGATCAAGGTAACTATGCCGTAGATATCGCAACTATTGGTAATTATGCTATACGTACAGATTTAGATCATCATGACTTTTTACCCAACAGCTATGCAAACATATATGTGGATAACGATGTGGATGACATCAATTTTAAGGATATAACCACTAATACTTTGTCAGGGTCCGTTCGTGCCTGCGGAGGATACTTCTTTGGTTCTGTTGAACTCTTGATAGAAGATACTGATGGCTGCTTTGTCTTTCGAGATACTACGGATGCTTCGGGCAATTTCAATATAGAACTTCCTGCTAGGGCTTATAACATTAGTATCACTGATTACCAAGATCCTGATCTAGAGAACGGCTATTTTATAGAGAATATACAAGCCTACTTTGACAGACAAACCATAACTGCTGATCTCGATACAGGAGATTACGATATAGACTTAATATATCGTCAGGAGTTACTAGTCGAGATAGAGGGCATAGAGACTAATAGCTGTGGTGATTACATCTTTGATCAAGTGCATCGATATCCTATAGATATCTATATCAGAGAAGTTAATACTAATGGATGTCTACTAGATACTGGATCCTTAGTCATCATAGATCATATTACTGGTCTCGAGCAAGCAGTATATCCAATTAGTCAAGGAAAAGTGACGTATACGATCTATCCTGGTGATCCAAATTTTGCTGGGGATTATACCAAGTTGATATCGTTTACTGCTCGCCATATCGATAGCACCTATCTACCCACTACAGAGCAAGTCAATGGTATCATCACGGGTTATAAGTCCAGAGAAGCTACATTCACCACCGTTTCGCCTGAGATCCCGTTTCTAATCTTGAGGGATCCTCCAGGAGATAAATCCTATAGTTACTTCAAAGAGAGCAGCTCAACTAATCTATCATTAGGAATCTCTGTTCTCAAAGGAGGAAGCGTAAACGTTTGGAAAAAAGCACGTTTAGGAAGCTCTGTTTCGATCTCTGCTCCTATGAGCCCCATATCATTTAACTCTGATGTGTGGGGCGAGATAGGAGGAAGTACCACCGTTGGATTTAACAATACAACCTCTACTGAGGGAAGCTTAGAGTTTACTCATACTTCAGAATATAAAACGTCTGAACTTGAGGAGCCTTGGGCTATAGGTCAAAATGCAGATGTCTATGTCGGTGCAGCTATGAGTCTTAGATATTCTAAAGCAGACATCCTCGAATATGATAGTGAGGCATGCGAAGTTGCTACTTCAGTAGATTTAGTTATGGGAGATGCTCAAATGCAAACTGAGTTTGCCTATACGGAGCATGCGATTCTGACGTCGATTATCCCAAGCCTTGAGTCTAATCGAGAGGCCTCTGTAGACCCCGTTGATATTAATTATTATCAAGATCAAATTGATCTATGGAATCAGATGATCGATTGGAATGCAGAGTTAAAAGAAAATGCAACGGTTAATACCGCATATGCTACTAGGAGTTCATCGGTCATACCGGGGCATCAAAGTAGCCTTTCGTGGTCGGCTCAAGGTCAATCTCAAAGAAAGGAAATGACTACCACCTCTAGTAGTAAACTGTCATTTGAATTCAACCTAGAGATTGATAAAGAGTTATCAGCAGAACTGGGCTATAATGTTGCAGGATCTGGCAAGTCTGGAGGAGTAAATGTTCGGACCAGGTTCGAAATGGGTGTTTCTTCTAGTATTGAGGTTCAAAAGAGTAGAACAACAGGGTTTTTTCTATCTGATAATGATGAATTTGATCGATTTGAAACAACTGTCTACAACTGTCCTGTATATGGTACAACGATTTTTAAGGGAGAGGCGTCTATAACAAGTTGCCCTTATGAGACCGGAAGCTCTCCAATAGATGCTCCTCAACTAACCGTAGAGGAGCCAATAGATATTGATGTAGATCCTGAGGGAAATGCAGGATTTACATTCTATATAAGCAATCAGAGTCAAGATGAAAAAACTCGATCTTATGAGTTGGACATCGTTGGCGGGACTAATCCACATAATGCGACAATTAATGCGGACTTGCCGTTAAAATTTCCAAATATGCCTTATGGTACCACTCAACAACAGTTTATATCTATTTCAAGAGAAAATGCTGATGAGGAGATTTTTAGCTTTGAGGGATTGGAGTTTATCCTGAGGCCGATTGAGTGCGACGCTAACGGTGAGTATGCGTCGTCTAAGGTTAAGGTTTCTGCCTATTTTAATTCCACTTGTTCTGGTGTATCTCTCTTTGAACCTCAGGATGGTTGGATTGCCAATAGTCAAGCCAATAATACACAGATGGCTTGGATAAAAGACTATACAGAGGAAGATCTCAATCAGATAATCTTGCAGTATTCTCCAAGTGGACTTAACAGCTGGTTCACTGCTGTTGGACCACTCACTCCAGAAGACCTTAATGACAATGGTACTAATGGTACAATTGTCAACTGGAATCTCGCCAATGTAAATGATGGAGATTATGACTTGCGGCTTAAACTAACATGTAATAGTGGGTCTATATTTACAGAAAGAGTAACAGGGACTATAGACCGTATGGCACCAAGTGTTCATGGATTTCCGATGCCTGTTGATGATATATATGACCCATCACAAAATGATGAAATTGGGATCAATATGAGTGAAGAGATCCGTTGTGAGGATGCAGAAGTTTTATTGATTGATTTGGAGACTCAGGATACCATCGCCGCCGCCATATCGTGTGGTGGCGCAGAGCTCTTGGTCAATCCTGTAGAACTATTAGAAAATAGAGCTCCGAGTGCTTATAGGGTTGTTTTAAATGGAGTGAAGGATATATACAATAATACTTCAGCTGAGATCAGATGGGTATTTATTGTAGGAGATTATGTCTATGATCCAAACTGTAATCCTATTGAAATCTCCAATAACAATCTGAATCAAGATGCAATAAGCCAGAGTATCTACAGATCTCTTCAGATCTCTTCAGATGGAATGATTGCCGATAATCATACCATTGGCTTTAAAGCGGAGGAAAGTATCATCTTAGAACCAGGATTTGAAGTCGTCTCTGGAGGCGCATTAATCGCAGAGATCGAAAATTGCCAAGAGTAAACCATACCAACAATGACGCAAACAGAACAAGAGGAGCATCTTCGAGAAAAAATGCTCCTGTATGCTAAAATGGGAGATCAAGCAAAAAAAGTACACGATATGACCATAGAGGAGTTAACCTTGCTGAAGTATGATGTTGCGACCAGCTTGGATCGTATATTGAATGAGTTAAAACATCTTGATAGTTTTGACATATCTTAAAAACAGAATAAACCGAAACATATGAAATTACTCATGTCAATCATCCTACTGTTGCACCTATGTTGTGCATGCGCATTGGGTCAAGGGTATGATTTAGATAGTCTTCTCCTTAGGCTATCGGAGGATCAGTCAGATAGTGAACGGGCACGAACAATACATGAGATTACGGGGGTTTATAATAGGTTCGATGGAGACAGTACTTTGATATATGCACGTATGGCATACAATCTAACCAAAAGTGGTCGGCTCGATTCATTACATGGGCAAAGTATTACAAACTTGTCAGCCGCATTCTTTAGTGTCAATGAAATTGATTCTGCCAAGCACTTACTCTTGAACTCTCTTGATTTCATCGCAATCGAGATGACGACTATATGGTTGCCTTAACCTATCGTAACCTATCTACAGTTGGAGAAGTTCTGAACGAACCTGATACTATCCTCAAATATTTAGATCAGTGTTTTGAGGTTCTTTCAGAGCATCCTGATTCTGTTCTTTATGGAGATGCTCTTTATTCTAAAGCCTTTGCTTATCAAACCAAAGGCTATTATGAAATAGCTGTTCAATCCATTTTGGAAGCGACGAGAATCTTTGAAGACCTAAATAATGATCATCGGCTTGGGTTCATGTATCATATGTTAGCGACCAATTTTTCTGGGATGAAACATTACTCGGAGGCAATTGACTGGAATTTGAAATGTATAGAGAATTGGGAAAGACGAGGTCAGAAATTCGCACTGGTACATGCATATAATAACATAGGTGGCGATTATAAAAATTTGGACGACTATGAGGAAGCCAAGAAATGGCATATTAAAGCAAATAAACTATGCAAAAAACTAGATCAGCCTTACGTTCAGATGTTGAGTGCTTTTAATCTTTCGGAGATATATCGAGACAAAGATAACCTCGATTCATGTCAATTGTGGGTTTCTGAGGCTTATGAGCTGGCTCAAGAAATGCAAACACCTTTTATCCTAGCCGGAACCAATGTCATAAGAGCTGATTTAGCATTAAGGAATAATAAAAGAAACGTTTATGACTATATGGATCAAGCAAAAATCGCCATAGAGAAAATTATTGATCCCAGCGAAAAAGAAAGCGTAATAGCTCAATCATCCTTGATTTATAAAAAAATGGGTGATTACAAGAGCGCCTATGATGCGAGTATTCTATCACAAGAAATTAGAGATAGTGTATTTACCTTAGAAAAGTCCGCCCAATTTGAAGAGTTACATCTCGTCTACGAAACCGAAAAAAAGGATGCAGCGATAAAACTACTGAGCAAAGAAGCCGAACTCGATGCAACTCGCAAAAAAGCTCTATGGGGCGGAATTATATTACTTGGTGTATCTGCCTTAAGCGTTATCTATTCTATTGTTCAAAGAGCTAAGAAAAAGCGATTGATCCTCGAACAAGAGAATAAATTGGAAGTTCAAAAAAGAGAGAATACAGAAAGAGAGCTTGAATACAAACAAAAAGAACTCACTGCTAAAATGCTGCAATTGGCAAGTAAGAATGAGTTCCTACAAAAGCTAGAACTTGAAGTGTCCGATCTGAAGTCTTCCGTAGATAAAAGTGTCGGTCGTGCTACACAACGTATATCCCGTATGATCAGCTATGATTCGTCTGATGATAGAGAGTGGGAACAATTCGGCAAAGAGTTCTCCAGTATTCATAGTTCTTTTTTGAATAGATTACGAGAGCAGTATGGCAAATTCAGTAAAAGTGAACTGAGACTAATTGCCCTACTTAAGATGAATCTTAGTTCGAAAGAAATAGCTAACACCCTCAGAATCTCAGATGATGGAGTCAAAAAAGCTCGATATCGATTGAGAAAAAAGATGGAGTTAACTAGCGATATTGATATCCAACAGTTTTTCCTCAATTATTAGATAATGTTCTAATTTTTTGTTAGCCTCCAGCAGGGTCGTACCTGTTTCAAGGTGTGATCAACGGAGCTATCGCTGAAAAACAATGGCAGACTATTTGGTCTCTTATCTATCAGACAATGGCCACAGTTTCTCAGGATCCTCTCTATCAAACCTTGGCTCCGCAAGAGACAAGCTATGTCATTATACTTGGAAAACAATACAAGTCTATTACCCTAAAGACAATACGGATACTGTCTAAAAATCCAAAGATGTTACCCTGATATCTTAAATGACAATGGTAGAATGACACTCATTAAGAGGATACATGTCAACAGGAGTCTATGAGCAAAACCTTGGTTCCACGTAGAACATTTATTACGACTATGGTTTTGTTCCACGTGGAACCACAAGCATTCTTTTATTACATATAAACTAGTAAAACAGATATTATTATATTCATGCCCACATTAAAATATAACCATAATATAGTTACATGAGAAAACTTGTTTTTTTGTCTTTTTGTATAGCAACATTTATCGCTACAGCCCAAGACAATACCAATACCAACTTGTTTAGACAACTTGGTACCGATCTACCATCTCCTAATAATTATAGGAATGCCTCTGGTGCACCAGGTCATGACTACTGGCAACAAGAAGTAGATTATAAAATGTCCATCACCGTCAATGACGAAGAAAAGAAATTATATGGTGATGAAACTATCACCTATATCAACAACTCACCAGATGATCTGCCGTATCTATGGATACAGCTTGATCAAAATGTAAGAGCAAAAGATAGTGATAGCCACGTCATTGGAACTGAATCTATTAATCCAGAATCTACCTCTACACGAACCTTGTCTCGATTACAACCAACATTTGATGGAGGTTTTAAAATAGAATCAGTCACAGACGCAAACGGTCGAAAACTTAAGTACGTCATTAATAAGACCATGATGCGTGTAGATCTTGCCAGTGCCGTACAAGCTGATGGAGGAAAAACAATGCTTAAAATCAAATGGTGGTATAATATAAATAACACTCGAGAAATAGGCGGACGGTCAGGATATGAAGAGTTTTCTGATGGTCACAGGGTATACTGCATTGCCCAATTTTTTCCTAGGTTGTGCAAATACAATGACATAGAAGGTTGGCAAAACAAACAGTTTTTAGGTCGTGGTGAGTTCACTCTTGAATTCGGTGATTATGAAGTAAACATATCAGTTCCTAAAGACCACCTAGTGGCAGCATCAGGGGAACTACAAAACGCTAATGCCGTATTATCTGCTGAGCATAGAAAGAGATTGGATCAAGCTAAAAAATCGTTCGTCCAACCTGTCACTATTCAGACACTAGAGGAGGCCCAAGACAATGCCCAAGAAGGAACTGACAAGTACCAAACGTGGAAATATAAAGCTATTAATGTAAGAGACTTTGCATTTGCCACATCGAGAAGATTTATTTGGGATGCCCTCGGTGTTAAGATGAGTGATGGTAGGACCGTTATGGCCCAGTCTATGTGGGTACCTGAAGGTGATTGTCTCTGGAAGAAATTTAGTACCAAGGCTGTTGCTCATACGATCAAATGGTATTCGCATTATACCTTCGATTACCCTTATCCTGTAGCCTGGTCTATAGATGGAAGTATGGGGATGGAATATCCCATGATATGTTTTAATTACGGTCGATGTCAATCAGATGATACTTACTCTAAAAGAATCAAATATGGTCACATAGGCGTCATCATACATGAAGTAGGTCACAATTGGTTTCCTATGATCGTCAACTCTGATGAGAGACAATGGACTTGGATGGACGAAGGCCTTAATACTTATGTACAATATCTTACTCAGCAGCAGTGGGAGCGGAACTATCCACATCGTCGTGGTCCAGCCAACATGATTACCAATTATATGGGTGGAGACAAATCCAAGATATCTCCCATCATGTCTAACTCAGAGTCTATCTGGCAATTTGGCAATAATGCATATGGTAAGCCCGCTACTGCACTGAATATACTTAGAGAAACCGTAGTAGGGCGAGATTTATTTGACTATGCTTTCAAAGAGTATTCTAATAGATGGAAATTTAAGAACCCGTATCCGGCAGATTTCTTCCGTACGATAGAAGACGCATCCGGAGTTGATCTGGACTGGTTCTGGAGAGGATGGTTCTATACCAACGATCATGTTGATCAGGCCCTCACGTCAGTCAAGCATTATAATATGGATAGTGGCAATCCTGTAGCAGAAAAAAATAGAGCTCGAGAACTAAGAGATAATGGTCCTCAGAACATCAGTCGCATGAGAGAGGATGATATCGTAGAGACCTACTCTGAGATGGATACCACAATAATTGATTTTTACTCTACGTATGATGACTTAGTTCCTGATGCTCTAGATGAAGCAGAATATGACCAGTTCGTCAATAATCTATCGGCGTCAGAAAGGGATTTACTTGAAAACGGCAAGAATTATTATGAGTTGACGATAGAAAATAATGGCGGACTCATGATGCCTGTTATCTTACAATTCAATTATGTAGATGGCACTTCGGAGGACTTCCGCATCCCAGTAGAAGTATGGAGATTCAATCCAGATAAGATAACCAAGGTTATTCCTACTGACAAAGAAGTAGAAAGTATTGTCCTTGATCCATATCTTGAGATTGCCGACGTCAATACTGATGACAATGCCTATCCTCCTCGCAGAACTCCATCAAGGTTCGAAGCCTTTAAAAACAAAAAACCTCGACAGCCACGAGAAAATCCAATGCAACGAGCTAAACGAGCAGAACAAATGAAAAAGGAGTTGAGGCCATAAAATAGAAAGGTCGAGAAAATTTCTCGGCCTTTTTGATTTCCTTGAAATAGATCTTATTAAAGCACTTATCCCTCAGATAGCATTTTCAAATGATATGATTAATAAGTATATCCTAGTGACAAATGAAGATTGTTCGAACTGAATATGATTACAACAAGTACTAATGTGACTAAAAATACGGCATATGAAATATCAAGCATCTTAGCTTTATACATATTATTTCTTTGCAATACATAGTTGGCTCTTATCTGGTTGCCCAATTGTAGGTTCTGACTTCTTACCACTTTAGCCATAGATTCTTGATACTCCTTTAGACAGACCAAATTGTAGAATAAAAAGTTATTTTCCTCAGGACTTGGGTGTTGTGGTAGAATTTCCTTTTTATACATTCTCCTAATGGCCGCACTAAATGGCTTAGTCGCCAGTATCGCCATCACCAATGAAATCAACAGTCCAAGTATTAATATCTGTGATACAGTATGACCATTAGTAACATTCTTGTCTATATAATCATGAAAAACAATTAACGCAGATATTACTGTCGTACAAATACGGATCAATATGGCCGCTTTACGATCTAATATTGCAATGACGCTTACTTCGAGCTTATTTTGATTTCTTAGATAGGTACTGAGTGATTTACGAGGTTCATTCACCGTACCATACATCCCCACGGTATTCATTCTTTCTTCTTCTTGCTTGGCGATAGCTTTTTGAAGTTTCAATTCTTGTTCTTTGGCTTTGGCTAAAGCTAATCGTAATTCAGCTTCCCTCTTTTCTTGTTTCGTCTTTCCTTTTTCAGTTTGAATAGGAACCTCTAATGATATTGTCGATTCTTCCATGATCATAGTTGATTTTAAGATGCCATTTAGATGTTGTCATTGGCTTGCATATACCACTCACTCATATCTATAAGTTTATCAGCATACCCTTTACCAAATTCTGTAAGTCTATATTCTACCTTAGGTGGTACCTCTGCATAAACCGTTCTTATGATGATATTGTTTTGTTCCAAACGTTTAAGAGTTGTAGATAACATGCGGGAGGAGATACCATTGATTCTCTTTTTCAGTTCATTGAATCGCATCACCTCATTATAACCTAAGTTAAACACTATAAAAAGACTCCATTTATCCAAACTCGGAGCTAACATGTCTCTAATGGGGCAAGGTTCGGTTTTGTTGCTTGGTATGACCCGAACAAAAAATTTCTTTATTTTTTCTTTTAATATAAGTTCCTGATTTTCAACAATAGTTATCGCCATGTTACTGTGTTACTGTTCGTTTACGTCTTGTACTGACACTAATAAAAGTATAAATTGGTTACTAAAAGTAACTTAATAATAAATTATTACCAATATGGTTGTAGAAGTACCCAATAAAATAGATATCAAGGCAAGACTTAGACAGGCTTTTAGTGACGTGATTTATACCATTTACGATTTGTCCGATGAACAATTCGGCGCACCAAGGGCTACTGATAAATGGTCTCCTGCAGAAATAGTAGGTCATCTGATCCTCAGCACCAAGCCTATCAATAAGGCTATGGGTACTCCGAAGCTCATGCTAAAAGCCGCTTTTGGAAAGAATAACAGAGAAGAAAAACCTACAGATCAGCTGATCTCTACTTATAAAGAAATACTCTCCGGAGGTCTCACAGCTCCGAAAAACTTTATCTATAAAGGGGCTACAGAAAAAGGTAAAGACATTATGATATCAAAATTTACGGATGAGTTAGATAAACTCTTAGCTCATATTGATAAATGGAAAGAAAAAGACTTAACCGACTACGTACTCCCGCACCCTGCCATAGGGAAGTTAACGATACGAGAGATGCTACTATTTACAGAATTTCATACCAAGCATCATCATAAGCAAATGTTGGAGGTACTA
>CAZJHC010000108.1:0-10922 GCA_964545645.1 uncultured Saprospiraceae bacterium | reverse complement strand
AAGCCAAGATTTTGGTTATAGCTGGACTTGTTGAAGTATGGGGTAACGCCGTGGGGTTCTCAGCAGCACCATACACAACGAATCGTGGACTTACTCCAGACGGACCGTTTATCAATCTACTCTCGTATTTCACATTCTACCCAGCGGTAGTCGCTGCTCTCATTGTAGTTATTCTTATGCTTATTGGAAGCTATCGTTCGATGAAAAGTGCAGAATAGATCAATAAGATCAGATATACGCTAAGCACGCTACACATCATGAGCCAAAATGATTATTCATTTATGAAAGAAACAGATTATTTAATCGTCGGTGCAGGAGCTATGGGAATGGCTTTTGCAGATGAAATTTTTCATACAAGCCCGACATCAAAGATCACTATCGTCGACAGAAGAGCAACTCCTGGCGGCCACTGGAATAATGCCTACCCATTCGTAGGGCTCCACCAACCAGCTGCCTTTTATGGAGTTAATTCAAGGGTTCTGGGTAATGGTACTAGAGACTTATCATCGAAGTCTGAAATATTGGGATATTATGAACAGGTCATGTCCAAATTTGAAAGTAGTGGGCGAGTTGAGTTCCTCGCACGACACAATTATTTAGGGGATGGTAAAGTGGCTGATTTACAAGATTCAGAGAGAGTAACGGACTATCAGATTAATAAGAGGCTCGTAGATGCTACCTACATGAAAGTTCAAGTGCCATCTACGCACAAGCCTAAATATGAGGTAGCGGAAGGAGTCCCTTTCATACCTATCAACGAATTAGTGGGTAAAGAAGATAAATGGGAAAAATTCTATGTCATTGGCAATGGGAAGACCGGTATGGATGCCATATTATATTTATTAGATAAAGGTGTCTCCGAACAAAATATCCATTGGATCTGCCCTAATCGAGCCTGGTTGTTTCATAGAGAGGATCTGCAAGTAGGTAATGTGGCAAAAGTTGTATTGAAACAAGCAGATATACTTAAGACAACTACCAATGTTGATGAGTTTTTCGTAGCCATGGAAAAGGAGTCAGGCATTGTGAGATTGGATCAATCAACTATTCCTAAAAAATGGCGCTGTGCAACCGTTAGTACATCAGAGTTAGAACTGCTGCGCCGAATTAAAAATCTCATAGAGAAAGGGCGAGTAACAGCCATCGACAATAAGGAGATAGTGCTCCAGAATGGAACACAGCCTTATTCGGGCAAGGCGCTATTCATTGATTGCTCAGCTAATGGATTGTCAAGAGAGAAAAAAGTCCCATTTTTCTCACCTGGCAAGGTAACATTGCAACCGATGCTTTTTTGTCAGCAAGTCTTTAGTGCTGCAGTGTTAGCAAGAATGGAATTAACTAAACTCAGTGATGATAAGAAGAATCAAGTGGTTCCTATCCCTCACCCAGAGTTTAAAGAGGATTGGCCATCAACCTTAGCACTCAGCATCGAAAACCTATTGTTGTTACATCGATTTTTTCCACTTTGGATGTTTCGTGCTCGACTCAATTTTATGAGTCACGAACCCATATGGAAGTACTTTTATTATGCTATCAGAGCCGCTTTGGTGTCTTCATCAGCGAGTAAGAATGCTAGAAAACTGGACGCCGCATTAGCTAACTAACCCAGTAGTCAAATGAATCGTAATTCTATTTCAACAAAAGATTTCTTGGCCGTTCTCCCACGACCGGCTTCTTCAAGAGGGCATAAAACCCACGAGGTAGAAAATATGCCTATTGAGGTGCCTGACCAAAATCTATACCTCGGAGATGAAGTATTGAAGAGTATTGTCAAGCAGGCAGATATTGAGTGGATTCATGATCATGCTGTAAAGACAGGTGCAGTTACAGGGAGTAGGAGAATGAGAGAAATCGCAGATATTGCGAACAGAGAAAAACCTGTCCTTAGAACCCATGATCGCATTGGTCAGCGGATAGATTTTGTGGATTACCATCCTGCTTATCATCAATTGATGGCAGAAACCTATGGTATGGAAGCGCATTCCATTGCTTGGACCACTGACTATAAGCGACCCCAAATGGGTAGAAGTGTTTTATACTATCTATGGAATCAGGTCGAAAATGGCGTAATAAGTTGCCCCAATGGTATGTCATGGTCCATTATTCCGTTGCTCAAGAGTGATCCCGATATTGGTGATCGCTGGTTATCAAAAGTATTGTCAACAGAGTACGACCCTCGACCTATTTATACAGGAGATAAACCGAGCGCAACGGTTGGGATGGCATTGACCGAGAAGCAAGGTGGTTCGGATGTACGAGCCAATAAAACGATGGGGGTTCCGACAGGTAACTTTAGAGAGTATACCTTGACAGGGCATAAGTACTTTGTCTCTGCCCCGATGAGTGATATATTTTTGGTGACGGCCAGGACCGAAGGAAATGATGGGATCTCTCTATTCATCGCTCCTCGAATACTTGAGAATGGCGACCGAAATAGCATGCATATCGTGCGACTCAAAGATAAACTGGGCAATCGCTCCAATGCATCCGCAGAAGTAGAGTTTGATAATGCCTTGGCCTACAGAATTGGTGAGGAGGGCAAGGGAATTGGTCACTTTATTAAGTACATGACGCATTATATCCGCATGGCATTATCCTTAGGATCTGCAGGTATCATGAGGACATCAGTGATAGAGGCGATTCATCATACATCGCACCGAAAAGCGTTTGGACATACCATACGAGATCTATCCTTAATGCGAAATACATTGGCCGATCTCGCAATTGAAAGCGAGGCAGCAACCCTTCTTGGATTTAGGGTGTCTCAGTCTGTAGATGATGCTAAACATCTTGAGTCAGAAAAATTAATGAGTCGCATATTAGTACCCACTGCCAAATTTTGGAATTGTCGACGAGTGAGTTCCGTGACATTGGAAGCCTTAGAGTGTCATGGAGGAATGGGTTATATCGAAGATCAACGGATTGCACGATTTCATCGAGAAGCACCTCTCAATAGTATCTGGGAAGGTACGGCATCTATGATGGGGCTGGATGTCATGAGAACGATGAAGTGGAATCCCAATTCTTTGGATGCGCTGCTGGACGAGATAAAATTAGCTAAAGGAGTTAATCGTCATCTGGATGGCTATACTCAGAAGTTAGAAAATGAATTGGCTAAATGTACAGATGATTTTGAGCCACATGCCCGACGAATATTATCGATGATGGCTAAAGCTATGCAAGGTAGTCTGTTGATCCGTCAATCTACGGCAGAGGTAGCTGACATCTTTTGTGCGTCACGACTTGGAGGAGAGTGGGCACATGAGTATGGGACACTCCAAGCTAGTAGTGAGGTATTGAAACGGATCGTGGACAGGGCGGCGATATAAATTTTAATACTCATGGAGTTAGTCCTTCCCCCTCATGATGAGGGCCTCCTGCATAGGGGTTATAGCAGACTTGACTTCTTGGTAAATCTTTAATCGTCGTTCATCCTGTAGCATGGCTTGCACCATCTGCTGACAATCGTCTATCTCTATAATTAAGGTATTTCCTTTCATTATTTCAAAACCTGGCTCTAAGAGCACAAAGTCGCCCGCATAAAACTCAAAGTCTCTACCGTCGATAGTGCCATTGGACATAATGCCTTGTTGTGCCAATAAGAGGGTACCAATACTATCAAGACCTAACAATTGATCATCAGCGTTGATCATCATAGAGCAGTTGATCAGATCGCATATATCATCGGGACTTTGTAAGATCTGGATGGTATCAAATACGGTACTATTACCAATGTCATACTGCACCGCTAAGAGTGCGTTAATTGACTGACCAGATTGTACGATCACGTCACTTTGCGACATGCCTCCTTGTATGCTGATACCTTGACCTATGACAGACCATTGATAATTGATATATCAACAGCACGACCAAATCCTAATGAAACAGTCAAATCGGGATCATATAGTTCTTTGAATAAACTCCAGGTTCCTCCCACTTTGCGATAGATATTTACTCCTCCAGTTGATGGATTGTTATCTCCCACTGTCTTTAAATCGGAACCCACAACAGCCCATTCGCCATCAATAGATACAGCAGTGCCAAGTTGGTTATTAGATGGATTAAATGTATCTCCAACGGCGAATAATTGTTGTATTTGTTCTATCTCCTGAGCATGACCTACAAAAGGAAGTAAAAAGGCTATATAGATTACTGCGAATAGACTTTTCAGCATAAAATTTTGGCTAATAAATGCAATTAGACGCCAAATATATGGTGTTCTTAACTAAAAGGTAACGTCAAGATTGTGCCTTTCTTAAGGTAATATTATAGAGTCACCTCTTCTCCAGGCCTCGGGACCGACACATTGTTAAAACCATTTTGTCCTAAATATTCGACAAATTTTTCTTGTGTGTCAAATTCTCCATGTACCAAGAATATTTTTTTCAAAGTGCTTTTCTGATTGGCAATATTTTCTACCATTTCTTTGCGATCAGCATGAGCAGAGAATGAATCCATGGAAGCAATACGAGCATTAACGGACAATATGTCGCCTTGGAGTTTTAGCTCTTTCGCTCCATTCTTGAGGATGCCACCTGCCGTATCTGGAGAGCAGTAACCGACCATAAGAAAAGTACTGTTTGGATCTTCCAGGTTGTGGTACATATGATGCCTGATACGTCCAGCATTCATCATGCCGCTAGCGCTGATGATAACGCATGGGTCGGTCATGCTATTGAGCCATTTGGATTTGTCCACTTTACGGACATACTCGAGGCTATTAAAGCCAAACGGATCATCATCTTCAAGCAAGTACTCGTTAAGGTCACTATCAAAGCATTCGGGATGGGATCCATAGATTTCGGTGGCATTGACAGCGAGAGGGCTATCGACATAAACGGGCACCTTTGGCAAGAGGCCATTAGTATACATTTGGTCCATCATATAGACAATCTCTTGTGTGCGGCCTATGCTGAATGCTGGGATGATAAGCTTTCCTCTTTGATCTATGCACGTTTCTTGCATAATGTCCAGGAACATTTGGGATTGCTCAGGTTTGGACTCATGTTCTTTGTCACCATAAGTGGATTCGCAGATGAGATAGTCCACTTCAGGCATTTGAGCTGGATCTCTGAGGATAGGCCTATCGGGTCTGCCGATATCACCTGTGAATCCAATCGTTGTAGATTTAGATCCCTCGGTTACCCTAAGCGTAATACTTGCGGATCCAAGGATATGCCCTTGATCTCTAAACAGGATTTCGACATCATCACAGATCTTAGCCCAGCGATCATAACCATAACTCCTGAATAAATTCATCGTTTGGGCTACATGTTGTTTGCTATATAGAGGCTCCAAAAGCTTGATAGATTTATTTTTCTTCTTCTTTTTTAGTAGCCTTTTGTTCTGTTGCTGAGCATCACGCTCTTGTATCTTAGCACTATCGAGCAGCATGATGCTACACAGACTGCGGGTAGCGTGAGTAGCATGTATGGTGCCATTAAAGCCTTCTTTAACTAAGTAGGGCACTCGGCCAGTATGATCTATATGAGCATGAGATAAGATAAGGCAGTCTACAGTGCTTGGATCAAAGTACCATTGTCTATTTGAGATCTCATCTGATTTGCCACCACCTTGAAACATACCACAATCTAAGAGTATCCGATATCCTGAGTCTAGGGTTATCAGGTGACAACTCCCAGTGACATTACGTGCTGCCCCACAAAATTTTATCTGCATTCCAATTGTTATTTGTGCTGTTAATATAGTTCTTCAGAATAAATTAAAGCCTGGTCTACTACTTTTCTTTCGGTAAGTAGTAGAGCACATTGAGGTTTTCTTCTCTTAGATATCGATTGGCACTTGCCAATATGTCCTCACTGCTGACAGATTCATAGATGCGTTCTTGCTCATTCATAAGTTCAATCTGCCCCAAGTGTTCAAAGTAGGCCATGGACATAGACTTGCTCATGATCGATAAGTCGCTGAGGCATAGGCTGCTGATGACTTTGTTTTTAAGCTTTTGAAGCTCTCGCTCTTTGATTGTGCTTGTTTTTATATGTTCAAGCTGTTCCCAAACATGTTTGATGCTTTCCTGTATATCAATATTGGGCATTGGGCGGCCTTCGATAATGAGTAATCCAGTATCTACACTTCCACTTATATAACAATCGATGTCACTGAAGATTTCTTTCTCTTTGATTAGAGACTGATAAAATCTGCAAGATTTGCCATTAGCGAGTATATCAGATATTAGGTCACAAGAACAATAATCCTTGGCTGTCCTACCTGGCATATGAAAAGCCATTAATACCATAGGCGAAGGTACATCACCATAGATGGTTTTTTCTCTGTACGCCGTTTGTTGAGGCTCCTGTGGTCCTTGAGTTATATGTGCCTCTGTCGTCTGAGCTAAGTCGCCAAACCACTTATCACAAAGATCTATAATCTCAGGATGAGATAAAGGGCTAGAGATACTCAGTATGGCATTATTAGGATGATAATAATTGTTATAGAATGCCCGGGCATCTGCCACGGAGGCATCTCGTATATGACTTATATCCTTGCCTATGGTTGGCCACTGGTAGTGATGTTTCTTATAGCAGAGTGAGGACATATGATGCCATGCATCGCCATATGGCTTGTTTAGACAGACCTCCTTAAATTCTTCAGTGACTACCTTCTTTTGTACGTCGAGGCTTTTTTGATTTAGGGTTAGGTTGGCCATGCGATCTGCTTCTAACCATAGGGCGGTTTCGATATTTTGGATCGGCACAGAATCATAGAAGTTGGTATAATCATTATTGGTGAAAGCATTATTCTCTCCACCGGCCATCTGTAGAGGCTCATCAAAGTCAGGGGCATGATCAGATCCACCAAACATAAGGTGTTCGAACAAATGTGCAAAACCAGTCTTGTCTTGATGCTCATTCTTAGACCCTACTTGATAAAGAACATTGATGGCGGACATGGTGGTACTTCGATCTTGCTCTATGAGCACCTTGAGGCCATTTGAGAGCGTGTGTTTGTGATATGCTATCATGAGTTTTTAATTGAGCTTAAGTTTTTGGTCAGCAACAGGTTGGTTATGGAGTATCATCTCCCAGAAAGCGTCTTTGGAGATAGTCTTAGCTCCTAGGCTTTTGAGATGCTGGGTCTCTTGTTGACAGTCGATAGTATGTACCTCTAATGTCTTGAGTTTTTGGCATAGGGAAATGAATCCAAATTTGGAGGCATCTCGAGCCTTAGAATACATTGATTCACCAAAAAAAATCTTACCCATACCGATACCATATAGACCGCCTATCAATTCACTCTGATCCCATACTTCTACAGAGTGGGCATATCCTAGTTCATGTAATTGGACATATGAGTCTATGATGTCTTTGTTAATCCAAGTTCCCATCTGATCATTGCGCTGGATGGAGGCACAAGCTGTAATTACTTCCTCAAATCGCCGATTATAGCTGATCTGATATTTGTCATTATTAAAGTATGTTCTCATGCTCTTGGCTATTTTAACCTCATCCACATTAATAATACATCTGGGATGCGTCCACCACCACATGATAGGATCTTGATTATACCAAGGAAATATGCCGTATCTATAGGCTAGTAACATCCGTTGCAAAGATAGATCACCACCTATCGCCAGGAGTCCATCTTGATCTGCAGTTAGTGGATGTGGAAAGTATAGCAAGTATAGCGGAAGATAAACCCTCCCTATGATTTTTCTTGATAGGTCTCAATGACCGCTGATAGACCTCTATCAATCAATGCATCTTTCATGGGCTTCAACTTTTCGAAGGGGCCAGTTTTGACAACGGCTTTTCCTTTGAAGTGAACTATGAGACTTAATTGTTCAGATTGTTCGAAGGTATGATTACATACTTCCATAAAGCATTTGATTACCCAGTCAAATGTATTGTAGTCGTCATTATATACGATTAATTCCGCCTTATCCGTGATGGTTGTTTCTTGGGCCAGCACCGAAGTTTCTTCTATTTCGTTCATTGAATTATGTATCGATTCGTCAGTTACAATATCAAATATAACTAAGCAAGTGTACTAAGTGTTTCTTTGATGGCTTCAAAATTAGGGATCTCTCCAGCGTTGTCAAGGATTTCAGCATATTTTACCGTCCCCTCCTTGTCAATTATGAAGGCTGAACGCTTAGAAACGCCTTTTAGACCTAAAACAAAGTCTTCATATAATGAACCATAAGCTCTTGATACCTCTTTGTTAAAATCGCTAAGCATGGGGAAATTATACTTCTGCTCTTCCTTGAACTTGCCTAAAGTAAAAGGGCTATCCACAGAAATGGCTAAAATATCAGTGTCCAGTTTGTCATATTCTCCCAACTGATCTCTGATCCCACATAATTCCTTAGTGCACACACCAGTGAATGCCAATGGAAAAAACAACAATAGTACATTTTTACCTTTATAATCGGATAGACTCACCTCTTGGGTGCCAGTATCTCTCAACGTAAAGCTTGGCGCTTTATCTCCTTCAACAATGTTCATAAGAATTGACTTTAATTAAGGTTATATAAAAGTAATGCATTTTTAATTATCGAATTTTGTTTCTTCGACTTGATTATGACACTCAGAGTCAAATAATAAACCAAGTCATCATTGATACTCAATAAATCTTACCTGCAGTTACATATTGCGATATTTCTATGGGGATTCACTGCTATACTTGGGGATATCATCAGTTTGTCTGCATTTTGGTTGGTATGGTGGAGAGTAGGGATCACGTCAGCGTCCTTGTTGATGTTGTCGGGCATACGAGCTAACTTAAAAACCATTTCCCTAAGACTGGTCAAGGTTTATTTACTTGTAGGGGTACTCATAGCCATTCATTGGGTCACTTTTTTTGGTTCTATAAAGTATGCTAATGCCTCGGTGGCCCTTGTAGCCATGTCTACAGCATCTTTTTTTACCGCATTCTTAGAGCCTATATACTTTAAGTCAAGTATTCGACGATTAGATGTATTCTTTGGATTCGCCATTGTGCCTGGTATGATCTTGGTAGTCAATGGATTATCTGGTAATATGTTATTAGGGTTTGGAGTAGGTTTAATAAGTGCTTTTTTAGCTGCATTATTTGCTGTTATTAATAAGAAGTATGTTAATGAGACGGAGCCCAAGACGATCACATTCATTGAGTTATTTGGCTCATTTGTATTTTTGACCCTGCTTATCCCATTCGTCAATACCTATCAAAGTTTAAATTGGCTCCCAACAGGATTGGATTGGATGTACTTGATGATACTATCCATATTATGCACTTCTGTTGCTTTTATATTGCACCTATATGCTCTTAAGCATATTAGTGCCTTTGCGTCTAATCTCGCCATCAATCTTGAACCTGTCTACGGCATTATACTGGCAGGGCTTCTGTTAGGAGATGTCCAAGAGTTATCGGTGTATTTTTACTTAGGGGTGTTGATGATCTTGCTTTGTGTAACAGTGTATCCGATTATCAGTCGGAGAGTTGCTTGATAAACCATTGATTGATTTTTTGGCTGATAGGACCAACGTTACTATTGCTTATTGATTGATTATCAATGGCGATGACTGGCATAATACGCTTGGTTGAACTGGTGATAAACACTTCGTCGGCAGATAAGAAGTCATTGAGCGTCAGGCGTTGTACGGTTACTTTATGACCTTCATAGGACTCTAATATGATCCTACGGGTAATGCCTGGAAGGATATGCTCACTAGGAGTAAAAATGCTTTGATTTTTGACTAAAAATATATTAGCCCTTGAGGTCTCTGATACCTGATCATTCATGTGGTATAGGACATCTACAGCATGCCGATTGTTCAATTGTTGTTGCAAAAGGTAGGGGATCATATAATTTGTAGATTTTATGTCCGCAAATGGCCGTCGATGTTCATAAGTGATTAATCTTATTCCTTCGGTATAATGTGTCGAAGGATGTGATTGATGCTTATAGCTTAGTATGATTAGTTCAGGCTTTCCGAGAGGTTGATACCCGTTGGTGCTATTGCCAGCAGTGATGATTATCTTAATATTGGCCTGCGCAACACGGTTTTGTTCATACAATAGATTTATTGCATCGACCAGCTGTTGTGGGGATAAGGATATAGTGAGTTGTGCCTTGGCAGCACTGGTATATAGTCTGGATATATACCAGTCGAGATACTTGTTTTGACCCTGATGATAGGTGAAATAGTCGAATATCCCATATCCTCTATGTAGGGATAAATTGTTGACATTCAGTTTGATATCATCGATTGGAGTTATTGATTGTTGATAGTATGAGTATGGTAATATCATAATAAGGTGTATAATAAAATAGGGTCGGTAATCCGACCCTATATAATAGACCAACCAACCCAAGTTTAATTCTGTAGAACTACCAGTTTGATAGTTCTTGATAGTCTTTTTTTCTTTTTAAGAGGGTTAATTCTTGCTTCTTATAGTTGATATGACCACTTGACCAGATTCCTTGATAATTGCCATCCATGATGAGGTATCCTCCAGCTTCTTCCATGTTGAGCTTGGTTACACATTGAAAAGCCCATAGATCGTCTACTCTTTTACCAAATATTTGGAGATTTTTCTCATCAAGATCGCTGATGTTATAGTATCCTCGAGCTGTATCTCCATAGTAAAAGATTTTCATCTTAATATTCTGTTGATCTTCAAGGTAGGTACGTTGGCCGGCAACGGTTATAATAGAGTCAAATTTGACGTCTTTTAGAGTAAATGTTGGATCATTCTCATCCACATTACTCATGAGTTGATTTATCTGTTCATCACTAAAAGAACTTGTTGAGATCTCTCGGCATGAGATGGCGATCATGACAACGCATACCACCGCACTTATAACCTTATTTCTCATGCCACAAATATATTAATTAATTATATATGTAGAATTATATAATATCATTTCTTTGCTAATCATATTATGATTTATTAGTATATTTGATATACTATAAAAT
>CAZJHC010000107.1:0-11051 GCA_964545645.1 uncultured Saprospiraceae bacterium | reverse complement strand
GATCAAGTTACAGGTACTCAATCGGCCCATAGTGGCTTTATCATTGAAGAAGATGAAGAGCTGGCCTATAGGTTGAATGCTGCACTGTATGAAGGTGATATCAAATCACTGGATAGAAAGCAATATGCCGAGATGGTGATCTTTCAATATATGATTGGCAATACGGATTGGAATCTCACTAATGGACACAACATGAAATGGATCCAACAAAGAGACCTGCCCTCTCCTACTCCTATACCTTATGATTTTGATTTCTGTGGTTTAGTTAACGCTCCGCATGCCAGTCCACACCCCAATATGCCTATCAAAAGTGTGCGAGAACGCATGCTTCAATGGCGTGGTAAGACTAAAACGGAACTAGTAGAAATAGCAGAAAAATTTATCACAGAGAAAGAACAATTATACAAACTCATAGAGAACACTGAAGGATTGTCGACTGACAGTAAAGAAGATATGAAAGGCTTCTTAGAAGAATTTTATACCGACATATCATCTGAAGAATTCTTTCAATAAAAAAAGCCTCTCATTAAGTACAATGAGAGGCTATCATGTAGGGTAAGTATAGACCTAAGAGTACGAAGACTCTTTACCCAATTTCTTTACCAATAGATAGTAGAACATAGCTCTATACTTGTTTCTATTAGATGAGCCGAACTGATCGACTACTCCTGCTATGGCATCATCCAAAGCAGCACCATCTTTCATGCCTAATTTCTTAATAAGAAAGTTGTTCTTAACTCGTGCCAACTCTTCCTTGTCAGCAGAAGACACTTTAGAAGCATCAGCATTATAGATTGATGGACCACAACCTTTGGCCACTTTAGTAAGAAGATCTACATCATACGAAATTCCTAGTTTGTCAAATTCCGACTTATAGGTCGCCAAACATTCATCAAATTTGCTCATTGCGATTTTTTATTGATTTACAAATATTTCTTAATAAGGACTAAAGTAAGTACTTTTTTGTCGCTGTACCATAATTTCATTATATGAAAAGTGATAAAATGTTCTATATGTGTGATGACGTAAAAAAGGTACGACTCTTATACCATGACATCATCACCAAATTCGAAAAGTACGATAGCACCTTCGAGTTGATTAATGCCCTCAGCATCAGCCATTACAGGCAATATGCGATAGGTCATCCTACGTCTATCATAGAGCTCAAAAATTGGCACCCTGCATGAATCTCCAGAGGGTATCAATATATTATCAATTTGGACTTATCCATAGACGATATACAATGGTGTCAGGCAAGACAGTTCGGTTATAAGGATTGGGATGAGGTCATACATATGGATAAACCCATCAATCATCAGTTCGAAGAGGCTCTTGATTATCTCCTTGAAGGTCACCAAGATAAGTTATCCATACTACTCTCCAATCAACCTGACCTACTTACGAGACATTCAGCCTTTGGGCATAAGGCAACCCTACTCCACTATGTAGCCGCTAATGGAGTAGAGACGTATAGACAGATCGTGCCTGACAACATAGTCAGTAGCACCAACATATTGATGGAGAGTGGTGCTGATACCAGAGCTGATCACAACATATATCAAGGACAATGCTCCTTGATAGATCTTATCGAGACAAGTGCTCACCCTAACGAAGCCGGAGTGGCAGATCAGTTGATTCAGTTGTTGGAAGGAGGGCAATAGGCTTCATTGGATAATTTTTCATTAGATTGGTACATTAAACAAAATAAGACATGCAGCAAATCGTCATAACGATAATAACACTACTGACTATCACTATGTGTTTGGGACAAAGCTCGATGCATCGTGACATTGACAACAAAGCATCAGCAATAAATAATGATGTCATAGAATGGCGCAGATACTTTCATCAATATCCAGAATTATCTAATCGAGAATTTAAAACCGCTGAGAAGATTGCTAAGCACCTTACCAGTTTAGGTTTGGAGGTGGAGACCGGTGTTGCGATCACTGGAGTCGTTGGCGTCTTAGACACTGGCAAGCCTGGCCCAACCATCGGCCTACGTGCTGATATAGACGGGTTACCTGTAACTGAACGGACGGCCATACCCTTCGCCTCTAAAGAAACCTCCACGTACTTAGGTCAAGATATAGGCGTGATGCACGCTTGTGGTCATGATACACATATAGCGATGTTATTGGGTGCGGCAGAAATCCTCGTGGACCTTAAGGATCAATTGAAAGGCAAGATTGTATTCGTTTTTCAGCCAGCTGAAGAAGGGGCTCCTCCTGGTGAAGAAGGTGGCGCTAAGCTCATGGTTAAAGAAGGGCTTATCGAAAAGTACGGTATCGAAGTAATGTTTGGACAACATATCAACTCAGCAACACCTGTAGGCCAAATCAATTATAAGTTAGGAGGTATCATGGCAGCAGCCGATAGATTCGTGATCAAGGTAAAAGGAAAGCAATCACATGGCTCCCAACCTTGGGCAGGTGTAGATCCTGTTACTGCTGCAGCACAAATTATACAAGGCCTCAACAATATCGTAGCGAGACAAACTCAACTGACCAAAGAGGCCGCCGTTATCAGCATAGGAAAAATATCTGGTGGCCAACGTAACAATATCATCCCCGAGGAAGTAGAGCTCATCGGTACTATTAGGACACTGGACGTGGAGATGCAGGAAATCATACACGATAAGATCAGAAAAACCGCCAAGAGTATCGCAGAAAGTTCTGGCGCCAACGCAGAAGTCACTATTGACAGATATGCACCAGTGACATTCAATGATTTAGAATTGACTCGCAAGATGATCCCTTCTATCTATGCTGCTGCTGGAGAAGATAATGTCCATGTAGTCCCCGCTGTGACAGGTGCGGAAGATTTCTCATTCTTTGCGGACAAGATTCCTTCTCTGTATTTCTTTACAGGTGGTCAAGATCCTGACGCCGCTCCGGATGCTGTCTATCCTCATCACACTCCAGACTTTTATATTGATGAGAGAGGCTTGATAACTGGGGTTAAGGCCATGACTTATCTTGCTGTGGACTATCTCTTGTTGGATTAGTCATGGAAATGCAGGATTCTTTCATACCCAATTTTGAACAGCAAATTGTCCTCATTACTGGAGGATCTCGAGGGATCGGAGCTTCGATCTCACGACTGTTTGACAATCTGGGTGCTCAACTACTGATTGTTTATAGATCTAAGGAAGAGGACGCTATGGAACTATTGGATGAACTCCAGGGCGATCATCAAATATATCAGTGCGACATCAGCGATCCCGCACAAGTGTCAGATCTCATAGAGGACATAGAAGAGGAATTTGGCAAAATAGATATCTGTATAAATAATGCCGGCGTTGGTTTTCACCATCCGATTGATGAGGTGAGCTATAGCCAATGGCAATCAAGCTGGAAGCAGATCATGGATATCAATCTTATAGGCCCTGCTAATATCTGTCATCAAGTTGCACAACTCATGATCACACAGGGATCAGGCAAAATAATCAATGTATCAAGCCGAGGAGCATTTAGAGGAGAGCCACAAATGGCGGCCTATGGAGCAAGCAAAGCAGGGCTCAATTCTTTGACACAATCCCTTGCACATGCATTAGCACAACACAACATATTTGTAGGAGCGATAGCGCCAGGATTCGTCGAGACAGATATGTCCCGTCCGAGGTTAGAGGGTTCTGTAGGAGAGGCTATAAAAAATCAGAGCCCGATGAATAGAGTTGCTCATCCTGATGAAGTAGCACAAGCTGTATTGCTCATGGCTCAATCCAATCAATGGATGACAGGCGGCATATTTGATGTCAACGGGGCCAGTTATTTTAGAACCTAATCAATTATGACAAGAGATCAAGCCAGAGACTTATTGTACCGGATGACTAAAGGTGACTCCCTACGTAGACATGCCAGGACCGTAGAGTTAGTTATGGAGGGATTGGCTAAACACTTCGATGAGGATATAGAAAAGTTCGCTATCACTGGATTATTGCACGATGCTGATTATGAAGAATATCCTAATCAACACCCTGATGTCATTGTTCAACATTTAAAAGATCAGGGCGAAGATGAGATAGCCCATGCAATCGCTGGGCATTATACTCATTGGGGTGTTCCTCGGGTGAGCCTATTAGACAAGTGTATCGTGGCAGCTGATGAAATCACAGGCTTCATTGTAGCATCAGCTTTAATCCGGCCTACCAAATCTGAAGGAATGAAAGTTAAGTCTGTCATGAAAAAATTTAAAACAGCTACATTCGCCGCCTCCGTCGATAGAGATGAGTGTCACAGAGGTGCTGCACTTTTAGGTTGGGAGCTGAGAGATCTAATATCATTCATCATACCTATCTTACAAGAGCATAAAGAAGAGCTTCGCTTGGCAGCAGATTCATAAAGTAATGCTATTCAAAAATCGATAAGTATGAAAAGATTCCATGTCCACCTCAGGGTTAAAAATCTCCAAGAGAGTATTCATTTTTATAATGCCTTGTTTAATGCTGAGGCCAATATCGTCAAGCCAGATTATGCTAAGTGGATGCTGGAAGACCCCAAGGTGAATTTTGCTATATCAACATCAGATGCATCATCTACGGGCATAGAGCATCTGGGCATCCAGACTGATAGCTCAGAGGAATTGGACGAGGTTTATAAGAATATGGAACAAGCCAAAGGGGAAATCTTGGTTGAGGGAGAAACGACCTGCTGTTATGCTCAAAGTGAAAAATCATGGATAACCGATCCGCAAGGGATTGAATGGGAAGCATTTTACACCCATGGGCAATCAACAGTATACGGTGATGGACGTAGCGCTCATCTCTCTCCAGAGCTTATGAATAAATGGTCTAAGAATCAAGAATCAGTAAGTACCATAAGATCTCTTCCAATAAGTAACAATGGCTGTTGTCCGACTGATGAAACTTAAGCAATATGAATGACCCCAGGATAACCATTAAAGAAAAAGAGGTGCTATCTAATAATTGGTATACTCTCAATAAAATCACTTATGATTATAAAAAAGCCAATGGACAAGTAGAGACCCATGTAAGGGAAGCTTATGATCGAGGAAATGGAGCCGTCATCCTACTCTATAACAAGGCTAAAAACACAATCATACTTACTAGACAATTTAGACTTCCTACCTTTATCAATGGCAACAGTAATGGTATGCTCATTGAAGCCTGTGCTGGCCTACTTGATAAAGATAATTCTGAGGACTGCATTAGGAAAGAAACGGAAGAGGAGACTGGTTATAAAATCCATCAGGTTGAAAAAATAATGGAAGCCTATATGTCCCCAGGATCGGTGACAGAGATACTCTATTTCTTCATTGCAGAATACGATCAAGGTATGAAAATAAGTGATGGAGGTGGCTTGGCAGATGAACAAGAAAACATTCAAGTCCTTGAGCTTGATTTCAATCAAGCATATAGTATGATATCGAGTGGTGAGATCAAAGACGCTAAGACCATCATGCTCCTACAATATGCGCAGATTAACCAATTGATGTCTTCATGAATGTAGAGCAACGTCCTCCTTGGTATTTCCTTTTACTCTTGATTTTAGCTGGAGAATCAGTCTTCATACTTCCTTTTGTGTTGGCTCGGGTCTTTCGACCTACCGTATTAGAAGCATTTAGTCTTGACAATGTCCAATTGGGATTATGCTTCTCTGTCTATGGCATCGTTGCAGTAGGTTCATACCTTTTAGGTGGCCCTTTAGCTGATAAGTTTCCACCGAGAAAGCTCATAGCATCTGCCCTCTGGGCGACTGCTGCTGGGGGACTTGTGTATGCTACATTTCCAAGTTTGAGAGTACTGCAAGTGCTCTATGCATGGTGGGGGTTTACGACAATCTTCTTGGCTTGGGCTCCCATGATCAAGGCTACTCGAGTATGGGGAGGCACACAATCTCAGGGTAAGGCATTTGGATTTTTGGACGGTGGCAGAGGACTTGTTGGGGCACTCTTTGGTAGCCTTGGTGTTATAGTTTTCACCCTATTCCTTACAACAGAGATTGCAGAAGCCACTCAAGATCAGAGCCAAGAAGCCTTTAAATATGTTATATGGGTAGCAACAGCATTAGTTGCCTTAGTTGGAGTGTTAGTATGGTTCTTCCTCCATCTTGATCAAGAACTTGAAAACAGCATCACCATAGAAAGAATCACCACCTCTCAGATTAAACAAGTCCTTAACCTACCATCCGTGAGATTGCTGATGATGATCATATTATGTGGATATGTAGGATACAAAGTCACTGATATATTCTCCCTCTATGCACAAGATGTGATGCATTATGATCAGATAGCATCTGCACAAGTGGGTACATACTTGCTGTATATAAGGCCTGTGATTGGTGTATCTATAGGAATCCTCGCTGACAGAAGCCAAACTACATTCTGGCTTATGATTAGCTTTATTGTTTTATTCTTTGGATCCTTGTTATTGGCTTCAGGAGTTGTTATTGCTACAGCACCTACCCTATTTTTTGTATCTATCTTAATTGTTGCTGCTGGAGTCTATGCCGCTCGTTGTCTCTACTTCTCTGTCATGCAGTCGGGTCAGATCCCGCTGGTACTTACGGGTACAGCTGTTGGTATGATTTCGATAGTAGGATATACTCCAGATATTTTCGTGGGTCCAGTGGTGGGATATTTCCTCGATAGCTATCCAGGCATAGTTGGTCATCAGAAGGTCTTTTTGATGCTTTCGATATTTGCTTTTGTTGGGACATTGTCTTCTTGGCGATATTATAAGCTGTATCATACCACTAAGCAGCTTTAGTTTTAAACTTATTAGGATTGTTGTTTTTTACAATGGTACATCATTAAGATTTACTCATATGTATAGATTAGGAACCTTGATTTTTTGTGTGATAATGTTAAGCCAAGTTTTGAACGCCCAGCAATCATATCTTCATTCAGCCTCTGAACTTATTAGAGCTATCTCAAGAGATGAACCTATAGATCAATATATAGAACATCTATCTAAGTCCACGGTGGAAGAATTAGTTGAAGAACTTAACACCGATGACAAGATATATGCCTTCTGGATCAATATTTACAATGCTTTTATTCAAATAGAGCTACGTAGAGATCCAACCCTTTATGAAAAAAGAGGGCGTTTTTTTAAACGAGCAGTCATTCCAATAGCTGGTAAAAAGATGAGCTTTAGCGATATCGAGCATGGGATCATACGTCGATCTCAATGGCTCATCGGACTCGGTTTTATCAGGAACCCTTTTCCCAGTAGCTACAAGAAAAAACTCCGACCTCAACGCAAAGAATATCGAATACATTTTGCCCTTAACTGTGGTGCCAAGAGTTGTCCACCTGTGGCTATATACGATTATGCCAGATTGGACGAGCAATTGCGACTTGCTACCGAGCGATACCTTCCTCAATATACCTCTTATGATCAAGAGAGAAATGAAGTGTTGACAACGCCATTATTTTCTTGGTTTAGAGGAGATTTTGGTAAGAAAAAAGGTGTTAAGAATATCTTGCACTCGTTAGACCTGATCCCTAATACTGATGTAGGCCTCAAGTTCGATGATTATGACTGGAGTTTACATTTAGACAATTTTATAGAATTGTAACGGCAGTGATGATTCTATCAGCGCTTAGATTAATCGAATGCTGGATTTAGGTCATTAGAGTCCTATTACGATTACTTATTAATCATTACTGTTATATCTGTAATTATTAATCTGATTAAACCAACTATTTATAGTTCCCTCTATTATGTTATTATAGATATAGCACAGTGTGTTCCAATGATTATTGTTTACATAAGTAATGCATTTAATCTTTAATACATCTAACAGAGTAGCCGTAAGTTTTTTCAAAGGATAATCGACTCAAATTTTCTCCAGTATTACTTATTGTTCTATAGTTGGCCCAGTCTGTATTAAATGTTGACTCTGTGCTCGTCCACCAATAAGCATTGAGGCCTATATTAAAGAAGACACCAGTAATATTTCGAAAGCCCGTAGGTAGTCCATTGAATCCGCTCTCGTTGCTTGCCCCTGTATTTGGACTTTGCCAAAGAACCGTCCCAGCTTGTTTCATTTTACCTCCAGCTATTGGCAGTCCGCCTAAATAATCAGATAATATCGTCCATTCCTCATCTGATGCAACATGCCAACCAGAAGGACAGAGTTTAGCAGTATTCACTGCATGCCAGTTATAGAACTTTCCGTAAATCAACTCGTTGTTACTATCATTGTTATACCAGCACCAAGCTCCCGTTGTTAATTCAGACCAAGCAACATTATCAGTTTCTTCAGGTATGGTCATGTTATCGTTGTACTTAGATACTCTTAGGTTTTCGGCCATCCATTCTTGATTTCCTATACGTACGGTGGTATAAGAATTTCCATCTACATCCATCACGCTTCCAATAGTTGCATTTCCTGTTAGGGAAACCCAGCGTTGACCATTATAACCTTCAAAATCAGTACCCGACCAGCGAATAGTTCCCTCTGCAGGACTAGTATTATTCGTGGTTCCGATTTCTATAGCACCTTCTATGATTACTTTTTCTTGGGAAAAAAGATATGTTGGACATATGAAAATTACGAATATACAGAGGCAAATATTTTGGATCATGCTTAACCTTTTGCTCAAAATTAATTCTGTCTATCATACTTTCCTATCACCATTTTCTGTGAATAAGTCCTAAAATTTGTTGAGGCACATTACATTAGATTTACCTACCAATTTTTATTTAAGCAGTTCTTAGAGTCATTTCTTGTTGTCAGGATCGTGAGGAATTGTGATTTTTTACTTTAGATATTTATTGATTATTCAAGTCCTTACTATCATTAGAGTATACTATTAGGTTCTGTCTTCATTGAATCCTAAAGCATATCGGACATTTGCCAGCGCTAAATTGATTGACTTAATACCTTTGTACATATCAATCAGTTAAGATCGATGATGAACAAGTTTGATAGAGTCATATCTACGATGGTCCTATTGCAGTCTGGTCCTGTTATCACAGCTGCAGATATAGCAGACCGATATGGCATCAGTCTTCGGACGGTATATCGAGATATTGCTACGCTCAAAAACGCTGGCATACCCATTATCGGAGATCCAGGGATTGGATATTCCCTCATGGATGGTTACCGCCTGCCACCGATGTCATTCAACGAAGGCGAAACAGCAGCGCTGCTAACCGCAGAGAAGCTCATTGGTAAGATGACAGACCCTGCCACCCAAGAGCACTATACAGCGGCCTTAACCAAGATTAGAGCCATCCTGAGAAGCTCTGAGCGGGAGACCATAGATATCCTCGATGATTCTATTATCATCTCCAACAATGAAATCTCCAAGAAGCAATCCTACTTACAAACGCTGTTGAAATGCATTCCATCCAAAAATCTGGTGCAGATCAACTATCAGAAGGCCAATGGTGTCACTTCTGAGCGCATAGTAGAACCTGTGGGATGCTATAACCACAACAATAGTTGGTACCTGATGGCCTATTGCCAATTGAAGGAAGACTATAGGACGTTCAAGTTGGATCGGATTACCCAACTATCCCGGATGCAACAGCAGTTCAACCGAGTACATATCAGTCTCAAGGACTATATCGATCAGCAAGATCAATCTTGGAAGCAGGAACATAACTTTCATACCATCATTATCGAGTTCAAGCGGATCTATGCACATCATGCGGAGCGTCGTAAACATTATTTAGGATTCGTAGAGCAGGTGGAGATGGAGGATTCCATCCAGATTACTTTCTCTAACCCATCTTTAGAACTCTTTGCCCGCTGGTTAATGCAGTTTGGCGATCAAGCTACCGTTATCAGTCCTCCCGAATTGCGGGATCGGATCAAGGGTATCGCAACTGGTCTGTACAGACATATGTCATAATAATTTTCCATTCCTAAAACATGCTGACATATAGTTGTCAGTAGGCCCAAATACTTTTGAATCATCATTCAAGTATTTAATCATTTTTAAAACATTAAAATCATGACAACACAACAAGTAGCTGACAGATTAATCGGATTATGTCGACAAGGACAGTTTGAGCAAGCAGTAAAAGAATTATATGCGCCAGATGTGATATCTGTTGAGCCTGAGGGTGTTCCAGATCGTATCGTGCAGGGTTTAGATCAGATATATGCCAAGGGAGAGGCATTTAATAGCAAGGTAGAGAAAGTTAACTCAAGCTTCATCTCAGATCCTATTGTAGCGGACAATTTCTTCTCATGCTCTATGTTGATGAATGTCAATATGAAAGGCATGCCAATGGCCATAGACATGAATGAAGTTTGTGTATTCACGGTAGCTGACGGTAAAGTGACTAAAGAAGAGTTTTTCTACACCCCTCAACCAAAACCTGGGGTGTAGGATCGAGTATGGATAAAAAATGTTGAGGGTTGGTCAATGATAGTCCAGCCCTTTTTTATGCGAATTAATAATGTGCGGACTTTCGCTATTTCTGCGCCAATACTTTGAGTATATCTTTGTTTTCTAAAATCTATTCTGCGCCTCCATGCATCCCTATCATGAACATAGCTTGAGCCAATTCTGTAGACTTGATACTGGCATTGCTGCCAAATAATCTGATGATCGGATAGATGTGGTGAGTGCGGGACTCGCTCTCCTCGATCAAGCTGTGAATCGCAACTTGCTAAAACAGTGGATAGAGGACTATCTAATTAGATTCAATCGTATGTTGCTCCAATGTCGACAAGGGTACTATCTCCAAAGACTTGATATGAGTCGCCTCCAGATACACATTGGGCGCATAGCCGGCGTAATAAGCTTCCTTCCATCTGGAGACGCAGAGGCACCACTTATCACCAACCTTCAGTCCAGGGAAGTAAGATGTAGCAGTCATGAGATCATTGCCTCTAGACTTGGAGTATTCGAGGAAGTCTTGAGTCATCACTGCACAGACGGTATGCACCCCATAATCTCGCTGATCGGTACGGCAAAACCCATCTCTGAAGTATCCTGTCAAAGGTTCATAACAACATGGAATCAAAGCCTTGCCATATACATTGAGGTGACCTGTTGATTCTTCTTGATTGTCTGGAGGGGCAGGATTACAGTTATCGTCAGATTGTGCCATACTGGATATG
>CAZJHC010000106.1:0-11153 GCA_964545645.1 uncultured Saprospiraceae bacterium | reverse complement strand
CAATGATATTAATCATATATAAGATTTAACATTGTGTTCTATCTACAAAATGTCTACAGGCGGCCCAGCACTCTCTTTTCAATCGTTCACAAGCCTGACCGTATCAAGAATGAGTTAAGTTTTTAGTGTTTTATATGTAGCAGAAGCGCTCCGCATCAAACATGCCTTTATCTGAGATCTTAATCTTAGGAATCACCAGAAGAGCCATGAATGATAAGGTCATAAAAGGAGCTGTTAGTGTACATCCCATGCCTTTGATAAAAGCGTCAATCTGCGAATATTGCTTGGCCACGGTATGCCCATCTTGATCGCTCATCAAGCCCGCTATAGGGAGGGGCAAGTGTAGATCTTTGCCTTCAAAGCTTGCCGAAAGACCTCCTTTTGATGCTACAAGAATGTTGACGACCTTGCAGATTGCTTCGTCATCAACACCTACGACTACGATATTATGCGAGTCATGAGCGACTGTACTTGCGATAGCTCCAGATTGAAGACCAAAATTTTTGATAAATCCAGTTGATATGGGTGATTGATTATATCGATTGATGACGCATATCTTCAATATATCCTGAGCCACGTTTGAAGAAAGATAGGTTTCATCAAGTGGTGGGTCTATCCAAGATTTTTCTGTGATGAGCTCACCGTCGATGGCATTGATGATAGGTATAGGTTTATTGGGATTTATAGCTTTAAAGTCTTCAGGAGATACTGTAGGAATTTTAAAGTTGTTGATGATCTCATGTTTTTTGTTTGGCAGTCTATCTATCACGGGCAACGACTGATTGATGCCATCAATATATGTAGCCAGTACATTGAAATCAACCAGATTGTCAACTACAATGAAATCGGCAGGATCGCCAATCTGCATGATTCCAGATCGCATATTGTAATGATTAACTGGATTGATGCAAGCTATTTTGAGAACATCAAACAGATCATAACCATGTTCTAAAGATTTGATTACGAGACGATTAATGTGTCCTTCGATGAGATCGTCGGGGTGCTTATCATCACTGCAAAACATGAGCTTGTCTGCATAATCACTGATCAGAGGATGAAGCGCATTGTAATTTTTAGCGGCACTACCTTCTCTGATGATAATTTTCATGCCGTGAGATAGCTTTTCGACTGCCTCAGGGAGTGTATAACATTCATGATCAGTACTTATGCCAGCAGCGATGTAATTGAATGCATCAGCGCCTCTTAATCCTGGGGCATGCCCATCGATGGGCTTATTGATGTCTTGAGCATGGCGGATCTTCGCCATGACTTGAGGATCTTGATGGAGCACTCCTGGATAATTCATCATCTCAGAGAGATAATAAATATCGTCGGAGGCAAGCAGTTGTTTGACCTGCTGATCGTCAATGCTGGCACCACTTGTCTCAAATGATGTTGCTGGCACGCAACTTGGTGCCCCAAAATGGAATTTCAATATTGCCGATCGGGCATTTTCGATCATATAATAGACGCCTTCAATCCCGGCGACATTGGCTATCTCATGCGGATCTGATATTGTTGCTACCGTTCCATGGGTCAAGGCGATTCGTGCAAACTCATATGGGACGAGCATGGAACTCTCGATATGTATATGAGCATCGACAAATCCTGGGAGAAGGTACTGCATGGGGGCATTAGAAACCTCTTTGATATCTTCAATAACACCCTTTGAAATGAACACCTCAGCTGGATAAATTCTTCGATTGCTAATGTCTATATATTGCCCTAAGACTGTCTTCATGTAATTCTATAAGCATCTAAAATGAACATAAGACTACGATTATTGTAAGATAAGACATAGAGATGTCAGTACTTACCATTAAGATATTGTGTTCGGCGATAATGACTGGGGTCATTTGGGTGATTCAATTAGTCCATTATCCATCTTTTAGATATATCGACAAGGATCATTGGGAGGCTTTTTATGAGCAACATATGAAGGGTATTACCTTGATAGTATTGCCGGTCATGACGTTAGAATTAATAACAACAATCATCTACTTTTATCAGGATTTCTATTGGTTGTCTTTTGGATCACTATTGTTGGTTATGATCATATGGCTTTCGACTTTTTTTATACAGGTGCCACTGCACAATGGTATTAGATCTAATCGTGATTCTATCACCATCCATGAGCTTGTTAAGACTAATTGGATACGTACTTTGGCTTGGTCCGTCAATACCATAATACTCCTGATCGGGTATACCCTGAATTAAACCATCCTTGATAATAATTTAACTCCGTCCATCGTCTAATACGGGCCAAGAAGATTATTTTTAAATCGAACTCCAAGGGTGTTCACAAATTGCCTTTATCTGAACCATGTCTACCTAATCTATTAACGACTCAATGATGAGCTAATCACCGAGTCCAATAGAACATTATTCATATAAATCGAGCACTGTGAACATTTCTAAACTGACACTTGTCGTTAGTGTTTTTTTGCAATTATCTTTTTTTGCTTCTTCTTTATTGGCACAACAAGCAAGTGGGCTCCACTACGAAAATTATGCTGGCATCCATGGAGTTGTTAAGAATCCCGCCTATGGTAAGCATGGCAAATTAGGCTGGGATGTCAATCTCGCTTCGATCAATCTATATGGTCGTACTACTTACGCCTCTGTCAGCAATGCTAATTTGTTTTCATTTGTGAACTCTATGGATAGCCTATCTGTACTTGGTATCAATGAACAACAGTTAGATCCTGCGGCCAGAGGTATCTTTTTTGATGATACGGATCGTAATAGATCAGCTTATCTGCATGCCGATGTTATGGGACCTTCGGTCTGGATTGATCTCCAACCTGTGGCATTGGGGGTTTTTGTTAGAGGTAGAGCCCAGGCTGGGATATCGTCTATTCCTCAGGATTTAGGATACCATAATTATCAAAATCTAATGTTGGATCAGGAGCAATCGATCGATGGAGCACAGAGTGCCGGTGCTGCATGGACAGAGTATGGTATCAATGTGTCGAGTTCTTTGGTGGGCTTTGAGCATATCAGTTTTGGTATCAATGTTAAGTATCTCCAGGGCCATGAGGGCTATTATCTCAATAGTCCTAACAATATTGATTTTACTAAAACCAGTGATGAGCAATTAGTCATCAATAGCGCTGTAAGTACGTTGGCCTATACTAGCGGATTAGGCGATATAAGTGAACTATCTCGGTCCAATCGAGGAGCAGGGTGGTCTTTGGATGTGGGCTACAGTCAGCTCTTTGAGAGATCTCGGTTAGGTATCTCACTACTTGATTTGGGTCGGATTAGCTTTAATAGTAATGCCGAGATGCACCGTATAGTGATCAATGAGCCAGTAAGTCTTGCGATTGCTGATATTGTCAACTCTAACAATCTCAATGGATTAATCAGCCTTGTAGATCAATCCATAGGGGATACTACTTTAATTAGTAATGATTTTTCAGTAGGCACACCTGCGAGGATCATTGTCAATTATGATTATCAATTGGCCAGAAACATCTATGTTAATTCATCTTTATCTCAGAGTGTCACCTCCGCTGAGAACGCTATCAGATCCGAAAACAATGTGAGCATCAGTCCTCGCTTCGAAAGCAGATGGTTTACAGTGGCTGTGCCTGTTGTGATCAATAATTATGAATCAGTTCATGTTGGCTTTGCGACAAGATTAGGGGTACTAACCATTGGGTCGGACCATGTGATGAGTCTGTTTGGCAATTCGGAATTCAATGGCTCCAGTATATTTGCTGCTGTCAAGATCAATCCTTGGGGACAGGGCAATAGAGGTAGAGGGGTGAACTGTCCAAAGGTAAAAAGATCGCCTTGGGATAGCGCAACTCCTATAGCTGGAGCTCGGCGTATGAGATCTCCAGGATAGGTGTCGTGATATGTAGTATATAAGCGCTACTTTTAGATCATGATTATTTCATTGATGGGGTTTATGGGTAGTGGCAAGTCAAGTATAGGTCGTCGACTATCTGCACAGATGGGGCTACCATTGATTGACTTGGATGACTATATCGTTGAGAGAGAGCGTCGTTCTATCAATGAGATTTTTGAAGAGCATGGAGAATCTTTCTTTAGACTATTGGAGACACACTACTTGACACAAGTATTGGAGCGATATGATGAGGCGATCGTTGCCTTGGGAGGAGGAACCCCTTGTCAAGAGCAGAACTGGCCCCTGCTTCATGCTACTACCAGCGTTTACCTCAGGAGGAAGAAATCTTATCTATACGATAATCTTAAAAAGAAGAAATCTAAGAGGCCCATCATCAAAAAACTGTCAGATAAAAAATTAAAAAAGCTTATCAACGATAAGATGACCGATAGAGCTCCGTATTATGAACGAGCCGATATCATCATCAATGCACAAGGTTCGAAGCGTGAGCTTACTGATCGGGTTGTTAAGAAAGTGCACAAGTATAACAAGTGACCGATGGTCGCTTAGTTAGAAATGACCTCACACTCCCAGCCATCATATGTGCCAGATAGGTTAGCAGCTTCTTGTTGCAGATGGACAGTAAGCTCGGTCATATAATCTCGATTGGGTTTGTCTCGACGAGAAAAATGATAAAAATAGGGTTGCTGATACCCCTGTTGCTTTCCAGATTCCTCCTCTTTGAATCCTCGCTCCAAAACGATCAGACGATATTGGTCTCGCTCAAAATCAGTATCAAAGTAGGCCCAGTGATAGATCTTTCTTGATTTATTAAGATCATCCCCTTGAGCATTGAGAGACGATATCAGCTGACTGTTGGCCTGATACTCTCTGATATATAAGTCTGGATAGATAAAGTCATTGTAGTACTCATTGTCCTCGTCAGCGCTGAGCGTCATAATAGGCTGATAGCCGCTTTCATTCTTAACCAGGTATACATCTATAAACTGGCGTATACCTATGGTATCTTTGAGGTAATAATAATCGACCCTCTTACAATCATGGGTAAAAGTCCCTACCAGTCTACATCGAGTCTGTATGTCGAGATAAGCGAATAACTTGTCTGAAAGCTCTATCAAGCGTTGATAGGTAAGAGTATCTGGAAAACCATCATCGGAGCAAGGAGTATACTGCTGACCTACAGCTAAGAGATAGGGTAGGGCTACAGTGTCCATAGCGGATTTATAAGACATATCTACGAGCATCGATCCTGGCTTACCTTCCCACTGAGCGAAGTATTGGTCCCACTGAGCCGTTAGTCCAGCGGAGTATAGCAAACAGATATAGATGATGACTCTCATAGTGCAAATATCAATCACCTGGCCGTCATATGAAATAGCCTGATGATTCTTAACCAGAGTTTAAAGGACTCTTAGATTTTGTTTTTCTTTTTATTCATCTCTCTAATGGCCTTTTCGAGTCCTCGAGGAGTCATGGAGTACATAGGTATGATACGCTTGAGGATGGTAGTAGTAAAGGTGATGCTCCAGTGCTTCTCAGATACTGGATTGAGCCAGCAGATTTTTTTAAACTTCTCCGAAAAACGTCCCCATGCGATGACGCTTCCTTCATGGAGCTCATAAGGGGCCATGGCAGCATCTCCTATGACAAACACTCGGTAGTTTGGATCTTTGTTGAGGATCCGCTCTATAGGTATCGGATCGGTACGACGCTCATCCTCATAGACGTACTTATAGATTGTATTATGAAAGTAGTAGGTCTCGAGATCATGAGCATAACGAGTTTTCATCTTTTTAAATAGAGCCTGCACAGGTCGGATATAATAGTCCATGGAGTATCCACCATTATCTATCAGTAGGATGACCTGTAGTTTGTCATTGGTTTTTTCAAGTTCTATCGGTAAGAAGAGACCTCCTTCTTTGACTCCTGTCTTGACAGTCAATGGTATGTCGAGGAATAATTCGTTAGTTTCCTCAAGGACTCCTTTTAGACTCGCCAGGGTAGCGTCTATATTGTCATCATTGATGTTAGCATCTACATCAACTGGATAGTATTGAGGATCATCAAAGACTTGTCTGGCCATCTTGCCACCACCTGAGCCACCTACTCTGATACCTCCTAAGGCAGCACCGCCATGACCATAGGGAGAATTGCCACCAGTTCCTATCCAGTGTGATCCACCTGAGTGTTTATCCGTCTGTTGTTCCATGACTTTTTCCATCCGCCGACGTAACTCTTCTAAGTCTACAAATCGATAATCTGCCGCTTTTTCTATGAGGCGCTCAGCATTGTCATCATCCCCCCTGTTGCCGCCTCGATCTTTCATGCTTGGGTCGTCCTTGCTGAGGATGTCTTCGCCATCGATGACCTTTTTAATGTCATAACTGGTCATATGTACCTCGTCAAGAAATCGCTCGATGACCTCGTCCATATCCATATGGATGCGCTCTTCATCAGACTTGATGAAATCGTCAAGCCAGTCCTGAAAAGTCTCTGACCGCTCGATGGCATTGCTCAATCGCTCTCCAGGATTGACATCTACACCAATGAAATAGTGATAAAAGGCTTGCGTGTATGGGCCTACATGTGTAGGATCTTTGACCAATGCTCCCTTAAATAGAGCATACAAGTCGCCGACAGTGTTGACGAGTTTCTTATCCATGGCCTTGCGCAGCAATAATAGTGATCGCACATCCGCTTGGACACCAAAACTGCGACATACCTCAGGAAAACTCTCAAACATGGTTATATCATTTTATTGAAATCGTCTTGTTGCTCCTGGGGCACTACCGCTATCCATATTGCGCCTTACTCGCTTGACATCGTCTTGGGTCTTGATCAAGGCTCCGAGACCATCTAACTCTTGGATCTTCTTGATGGTCTCATCCTTGGCAAACGTCTGCAAATACTTGAGCCAGTTAAGAAGCTCCCTCGTCGATGGTGCTCTCTCAAGTCCCAGTTGTCTGAGCTGATAAAATATACCTATAGACTTAGAGACTATGTCTTCATCCGCTGCAGGATAGTGCTTAGCCACGATATCCCTCATAATCTCTGGTCCTGGAAAAGAGATATAATGATATATACATCGCCCTTTAAAGGCTGTCGGTAGTTCCTGCTCTCGATTACTGGTGATCACGATAGCAGGCATGTCTTCTTCTGATACTTGGATCACCTTGCCAGATTCTGGCATGACAAATTTTCTATGACTCAAGGCATAGAGCAAGTCATTAGGAAACTCTCTGGGAGCCTTGTCTATCTCATCTATGAGTAGTACCGAGTTGGTGCTACTATATGCCTTGGCAGCAGGACCTAAGAGTACATAATCATCCAAGACTTCCGTGCTGCGGCCACCAGTACTCAACTTGCTGTCCATGTTTTTTTCTTCTCGTTGTGCGTTGAGCACTTCTATCTGACTATCTCGCAGATATTTGACATGATCAAACTTGGCGACAAACTGATCTACCGTACTTTTAGACCCTACAGGGTATACATGTAAATCCAATTTGAGATCGGTAGCATACTGTAGTGGAAGCTCGGTTTTACCAGTGCCAGGCTCTCCTTCGATTAAGAGTGGCATGCCCAGTACTCTCGACATATGAAATGCCTGAGCTAACTCCTTGTCGCACAAATATTTATCTGATCCAGTCCAAAACGTAGTTTCTGCCATGGCCGAAAATTACAGGTTATCCTATGATTAAAGAATATTATAATTGAACAATCGGCAGTTTGTTATAAAAATCTATATGTCTCAATACCTGATGGAGTCGCATAAAGGCCCGAAATATTCGGTCTCGTGGACATATGAGTGTATAGGGATGTATCTTTTATAAGTAGGAGAAACGATTGGTTTTACTCATTATTAAGAGTGCTCTTATACTTATGGCAGTCTAAAGTGACATCATAAGTACTACTACATGGGACTTAGTTCAGTCTGATCCGTCTCAATGAGTACAATGTAACTGTTATGTGACTTTTTATTAGTAACATAGTAGAAGCAATAAATCTGTAACCTATAAAAAATGGTATCATGGACTGGTGTGCTAATTGGTGGTGGATGTACATACTTCTTTCAGTATTATCTGGACTTATTGGATGGTTCTTACATCAATATTTTGATCAGAAGAAGATAACTGAAAGAGACCTACAAATCAAGGATGGAGAGTATCGTTTTCAATCATTATTCGCAGATTTCAATGAACTCAGTATATCCAAGAATGATTCGATCAATGCGCTCCATGCCGAGAAAGAGTCGCTACAAGAATTATTAACAGCGGAGCGTCGCAAGATAGCCAGCTTAAAAACTGTCCCCGATACCGAGCCTGCCATAATAAATTCGCTCACATCAATACCGGATCCGATATCATCACCCGCCCCAGAACCGGTATCAGAATCAGACTCTAATGAGTTAGCATTATTAAAAGATGAGAATACCTATCTGAAGACAGAGAACAGTCGATTACAAGACACAGAGCTGCCTATGATGTCCAGTCGTCTAAAAAAAGAAAAGAGGAAACGTAAAAAACTTAAATCTGAACATAAAAAGGTACAATCTCAATACAACAAAATAGTTAAGAGCACTGCTAATCAGAAAACTAAGAAACTTGGACAGAAGAAAACGAGTACAACCATTGTAAAGGAAATCCCTGTCGAGATCATCAGAGAGATTATTGTAGAGGAGCGTATCGATTATAAAAAACTCAAAAAGTTACTCATCAATAAATTGCCAATACGTAAGAGCAAACAGATTATTCAAACGTCTGAGAAGAAAGGTAAGCCAAGAATACTAAAGAAGTAGCTTATAGTTTGTTTATAAGGTAATCAGCCAGTAGATGAGGCTTTTCGAAGGGTATAAGATGTCCTACATTAGGCATCTCATAGAACCTTCCTGGAGATACCTTGGTTTTGATTTTAGCCCAAGCATTGCTTGTGATTACATCTGAATACTGGGCCTTGATGATATGAACTGGGACGGTACTCTTGCTCAGTAGCGGCCAGATATTAGGACCATTTCTGTAGACTTCTGCCTCCCATTCTCGTGAGTAACTCAATGTCAATCCTCCATCGGCTGATTCTTTTAGTCCGGACTCTATGAAGTCGTCAAAGACCTCGGGATGAAACCTCTGATAGACTTTCTTAGATCCCAGATGGGCCCGAGCTTCCTCTCTGTCGGACCATTTGTTTCTACGTTTTTCTGCCATCTTAATCAATGGGAGAATCCTGCTTTTGTAGCGATTAGGAGTATAGGTCATCAACTGAACGGACCAATATGGGGGGATGACAGGATCGATTAGTACTATCTCCTTAAATAGATCAGGACGTGTCAAGGACGCCATAAATGTTGCTATACCTCCTAGGCTATGGCCTAAACCGATGACTCCCTTATCGCCGTACTCATCCATCATCTCGATGAGATCTTCTGCAAACAATTTCCATTTCCTGGTACTCTTGGGAACATCCTCAGACCATAGGGGCCTTTGGCGAAAAGAATGAACCTTATGATGCCTTGTGAGGGGCTCCAAAAATGTGTTATAACATTCTGGAGGATATCCATTGGCGTGAAGAAGCTGTAATTTGGGACCTGTACCTCCGTGTTCTAATCTTTTATCCATATAGTCATATGACAATTAATGTAACAACTGTCATATGACCATTATGTTTATGTCACTCCTCTTCCTTGCCGCTGATTATCTTATAAAAGATGAGTAAGCCCAAACCAGCAAATAAGAAAACCATCGGGAACGTCACAATCGGACCATCATGATCATATGTGTAGTCGATATAGACACCAATGCCTAATGCCAGTCCTATCATCGTCAATACTAATCCCCACTTGAGCGAGGACATTGCTTTGGATTGTGTCTTAAAGATACCTGCATCTTGACCAGATTCGATAAGTGCCATACGCTCACGATGTCTGGTATTGAAAAACATAAATGTAAGAAAAGCAGCAAATCCAAAAACGGACACCATAGCTACAACTGATTCCATAGGAAGAAATATTTAAGTTAATAATGATTCTTATAGCCATCAGACCATGCCGGAATCATTATGGTTACAATAATCAATAAAAATATTTGTAACCTTAAGAAAATTGTCCTCGTCAGATGTCATATAATAGATGAACAAAGATCAATTACTAATCGAAAGACTAAGCAGTGGGAGTCATGAAGCATTGAAAGAGCTCATGATGACTTACCAACACTATGTCTATAGTATATTGAACTCTATGTTATATGAGCATGAGGCTGTAGAGGCCTGTCAAGATACTTTTTTAAAAGCTTTCAGGCATATCAAAAAGTTCGAAGGAAATTCTAAACTCTCTACTTGGTTATATCGAATCGCCTATCGTACAGGATTAGATTATCTTAAAAAGCGTAAAAGAACTGTGGATATACAAGAGGTAACCGCTGATAGTACTATGACACAAGGGGAGGCTGTGACTGACCTCCTTAATCAACAGGACTTGTCTGGTGCATTAAGTAGGCTTATGACACAACTACGTAGTGATGAGGCTGGCATATTGAGGATGTATTATTTTGATGAGATGACCATAAAAGAGATATCGGCCATCACCTCATTGTCCGAGGCTAATCTGAAAGTCAAGTTGTATCGAGCAAGGAAAAAATTAAAGGAACAAATAGAGCTTCATAAAGCCCAACATCTACGAGAATATATATATTAGAAATTATGGACAATCACAAATTGATATGGACCTATATAGATGGTCGATGTACTTCGGCAGAGGAAGATCTCTTTAAGAGTCATATGAAGAGCCAAGAGTTTGCTATGGCATATCAAGAGGCTCTATCATTGCATCATGCGTTGATCCAGGATACTCCCCAATCGGCACCTGCGGATCTTATTGATCTCACCTTAGCAAGAGTTGGCGAGATGCCTCATAAGTCATCCGTATCCATCACACCATGGAGCTTTAAACCATTGATAGTATATTTTGTCTTGGTCATTGCTGGCATGCTCTTAGCTGTACTTGTATCTAATCCGGCTTCATCTATACCTGCGATAGATATATGGACAGATTGGTTGCCTGCATTTTCCGGAGGTAAGGTGATGTTTGGTCAGGTTGAGTGGTCTCCTCAGTTATTGTGTCTAGCGATATTAGTCCTTTCTATCCCTGCGGTCTATAGGGTGGATAAGATACTGAACAGTGGTATCATTGCGGCTTCATGAATTAGATATCACTGAGTATAAGTCTTTAACCTCTCCTGGATGCTTTTAGACTGGTGTATGTGCTGCAGTTTGGCCTTGATTTTTATAA
>CAZJHC010000105.1:0-11168 GCA_964545645.1 uncultured Saprospiraceae bacterium | reverse complement strand
GTAGGTTAGCAGATAGTAGGCTGTTGTCACCTACTACATTTAAGGTTGTAATTAGCAGATCTCTGAATCCATCTTTATTGACATCGGCGGAGGCAACTCCCTGTGTTACCACGTTTAATTGAGAGAACATCTCGGTTGCTGCCATAACATTCATAAATGTCCCATCTCCCATATTTCTATATAGAGCATCGGGGTTGGCACCGCCTGTTAGGTATAGGTCCTCCCAACCATCATTATCATAGTCTATTACAGCAACACCTCCTCCAAATGTGGCTAAGTCAACCTTAAAGTAATGATCTATGTTAGCTGCCTCTGTAACATCATTAAATGTGATCTGCGTAAATGCAGAAACTAAAGAGACCAGAAAGAATAATATGATTAATGGGTACCTAGTCATGTTATAAATATAAAGTCCTCGATATCATATCGAGGACTTTATTATTAGATTTAATAACCCGGATTTTGGGTTAAGTTTGGATTTGAATCTATTTCTTTTTGAGGTATAGGCCATAAGTTGTGCTTGCTTGGATCGAAGACTCTTGTATCTCGAGTTTCGCCAAACAATGTAGTTGAAGGTATTACATCTTGAGCGATCCCCCATCTTATCAAATCAAAATATCTCGTTCCTTCCCAAGCAAATTCAACTTGTCGCTCTCGTCTTATGGCTTGACGCATTTCTTCTTGCGACATACCTGATGCGAGGGACGGTTGTCCTGCACGATTTCTAATCGAGTTAATGGCATCATAGACTTCTGCAGTCGGGCCATTTACTTCATTTTCGGCTTCGGCAAACATCATCACAACATCTGCATATCTAAATAAAATCATGTTGGTTTCATTACAGGCACAAGCATCTTCTCCGATTGTTGCATCTAAATCAACCCACTTGCGTATGGCAAAAAATGGAGAAAAGCCAGACAAGCTTGCGTCATATGTTTGCCCTCTCCAAGTAGAGACTCCTGGTATAAACAAGTTTGCATACATACGGGAGTCACGATTTTCGTAAGGGTTGGCAGCATCATATAGAGGAGACTCAAGTATTGATAATCCATCTGTCATTTCAAAAGCGTTAGCCAAGCCATCCAACGGTGTAATGGATCCCCAGCCACTTCCTGGATTGCCCTCGGGGCCTGGAGCTAACATTACCTGAATAAAATTGCCTTCACCTTGTGTTCCTTCTGTATACTGTATATCAAAAAGTACTTCCCTGTTGTTTTCATTATCAGGGCTAAATACACTCTCATAATTAGGCTCTAAGCCAATGAGACTTGGATTAGATTGAGATAGTTGCATTAATTTTCTGGCTTCAGCGGCAGCTCCAGCAAAATCTCCATTGTACAACTTGTATCTTGTTTTAACGGCTATAGCAGACTGCATGGTAGGTCTCCCTATTTGACCAGCATTGGGAGTCATCCCTAAGTTGGCTTCAGCAAAGTCTAAGTCTGCCAAGACAAAGTCCAAAACCTCACTCTTAGTATTCCGAGAAAGAGAAAGTGCCTCATCTCGGGATAGTATTTTGTCAGCTATCGGAATGCCTCCAAAAACGTTGGACATTTCTCCATGAAACAGCCCACGCAAAAATCTTGCTTCTCCCAGCAGTGCGTCCTTTCTATCTTGCGAAATCTCAACATTGTCGATATTGCTAATCACTGAGTTGGCTCTAAATATGCCTTCATAACCAAAATCCCATTTGTTGTCAATTACTCCTCCAGTAGTCGAGTTATGCTCTCCTCGAGCAATAGTAAGATATTGATACTCCCAAGGGCAGCAACCTACGGCATTGTCTGTTAGTATGTCAAAGTGTACATTCATTATATAAAATGCTCCACCCCAAACGGTACCTTGAAATACGTCGTATACTCCATTCAAAGAACGAAGTACATCTTCTTCAGTCTGAAAAAAGGTCTCTGTACTACCTCGATCACTAGGAGAGGTTTCAAGAAACTCATCATTACAACTAATTATTACGATCGATGTAATGAGTAATAGAAAAGATATTTTTATGATTTTCATGATTCTTATTTTATTGTTACTGTTATGAAACATGGTTTATTAAAATGTAACATTTACCCCTCCAGTAAATATTTTTAGTTGCGGATATCCAGAACCTCCATCTCCATCTCTCACTGCACGCTCAGGATCAAAGCCTCTGTAATTTGTGCTAGTCCATAGGTTTTGACCATTGATGAATAGTCTCAAACTCTTAATAGATCCTCCGGCTAGATCAGTTGGGAAGGTATAGCCTATTTGTAAATTTTTAAGTCTTAGATACGACCTATCTTCTACAAAAAAGGAGTTGGTAGAGTTATTACTAATACCTCCATTGGTAGCAAGGATTGGGATTTCTGTGTCCGTATTTTGCGGAGTCCAGGCATCTAACCAGTATGATGCGAGCCCTGCATTATTATTAAATGGTACGAATACCTCTCCTTCGCCATATGACTGAACATCTCCAATACCTTGGAAAAGAGCGCCTATATCAAATCCCTTATAACCTACATTAAAGTTAAATCCATAAATCCAAGATGGGTTATCTGTGCCGATGACAGTCCTGTCATCCGTATTGATAATGTTGTCACCATTCTGATCCACGAATCTCAAATCACCAGCACCAGCGGCTCCAAAAAGTGATTGGTCAGGTGCTGAATCTACTTCTCCATCTGATTGAAATATCCCTTGGACCTCTAAGCCATAGATAGCATTAATAGGAGATCCACGCTGTAGGATAAAATTGCCTTGAAAAACACGATCAGCATCTCCGCTTGCTTCAGGATCTATTTGTAGTACCTCACTGTTTACATTGGTGATATTAAGCCCTACACTATAGGAGAAGTCTCCAACTTCATCACCCCAGTTAATGAGTGTTTCCCATCCTTTGTTTTGCACTTCGGCTATATTTCTAAATGTCGGTGTGCGCACTCCTGTAGGAGCTGGGTTTGATTGAGCAAATAATATATCTGAGGTCGTTCTTATAAAATAATCCCACTCCATACTCAGTCTTCCTTGGGATAGTCCTAAGTTAAACCCAATGTCAAACTGTTTGGTAGTCTCCCATTGAATTGTCGGGTTGGCTAAACTTACTTGTGCAGCACCTCCCACTATCGATCCGCCAAAGTTATAGGCTGGATCAAAAGATATAAGCGCTTGATAAGGGAAGTCATTATTAATATTTTGATTGCCTAAGAGGCCATATGATAATCTCAATTTCAGAAAATCTATGTTGCTACTCTTTAAGAAATCTTCCCTGGATACCACCCAACCTAAAGAGATGGAAGGAAATGTCGACCACCTATTGTCTTCAGCAAATCGAGAACTACCATCTCTTCTGAAATTGAATTCTGCAAGATACTTGCCGTCATAATTATAGTTTATACGTGCAAAAAAGGAGCGCAATGCCCATTCCGAAGGACCAAAGCCCAGTGGGTCGGTATTTGAATTGGTAGCAGTTTGAGGATTACCAGTGGCAAATGCCGCTAAGTTGTTAGATGGTAATTCGGTCCTTGCCGTTTGGAAAAAGTCTCTATCAAAACTCTCTTGATTAAATCCACCTAAGAACTTAAAATTGTTCAAGCCTACAGATTTTTCGTAGGTGGCTTGGAACCATGATGTGAGGTTTAATCTTTTGTCAAATGAATTGGTAAGACTTCTATTGCTATTTTCAGTGACTAACAAGGCCTGTGAGCGCCAATCAAATTGATCTATTGCCCGATTGAACTGTGTTAAATCGAAAGCTTGATAGTTAGCAGCGAATGTTCCTCTTAGTTTTAAGCTTGGTAATAATTCATATTCGGCATAAAAGCTTCCTAAGAATCTATTCTGAACTTCGTCTCGTGTTTCAGAAGCGATTTCTGCCAAGATGTTTGGTGTGATTAATTCAGGAAAGCCTGCTTCTCTTTGGGCAAAACTGCCATTGTCTAAAAATGCAGGATAATTAGGCGTCTGACGGATCGTCCGTGCCAAAACCCCTCCATCCTGATTTATGTTGTCCAGATTTTTATCATCTCTTGAAAAAGAAACACTGGACCCTATTGTTAGATTGTTAGATATTTCAGTATCAAAATTAATTCTTCCATTGTAGCGCTTAGCGCCATCTACATTAGCCAGAATACTATTCTGATCCTGATATCCGAACGAAACCAAATAATTAGTCTTGTCGCTTCCTCCAGATACACTGACATCATGTCTTTGGATACCGGCAGTACCGAAGGCCTCTTCTAACCAGTCTGTATTTGGACCTATACTGCGATATTCATCTATTTGAGCTTGAGAATATCTGGCTGGTGAGCCATCGTTTATATCAGCTTGATTTCTTAATTCCATAAACTGTGCTGAATTGGTAACCATGTTAGGCAGATTGGTAGCAGACTGTGCCCCAAAATATCCAGTGTATGAAACAGAAGGAGCTTCATTTCGACCACCTCTTTTGGTAGTAACCAAGACGACGCCGTTGGCAGCACGAGATCCATATATAGCTGCTGAAGCCGCATCTTTCAAGACGGTGACAGATTCTATGTCATTTGGATTTACATTATCAAAAGGAGCTTCGATACCATCAATGAGTATTAGGGGATCTGAGTTGTTCAGTGTGCCTATCCCTCTGATCCTGATCGTTGCACCATCTTCACCAGGCTCTCCCGAATTTTGATTAATCCATAATCCTGAGACCTTGCCTTGCAATGATTGTGAGGCACTTGTAAGAGGTCTTGCGGCTAACTCTTTAGCGCCGACAACACCAACAGCTCCTGTAAGATTTTCCTTTTTAGTTGTTCCATATCCAGTTACAACTATTTCTGAGAGTAACAATGGATCATTGGCCATGACAATGTCAATACTTGACTGGCCAGCAATTTCAAATTCTTGTGTGGCGTATCCTGTAAAACTGAATATCAACACATCACCGACATCTGCATCAATACTAAAGGATCCATCGATATCGGTTATGGTTCCTCGGGTTGTTCCTTTGACGGATACTGTTGCCCCTATGAGAGGCTCACTGAGTTCGTCAACTACGGTTCCAGTGATTAGGTCAAAAGAATCGTTCCCTCTGAGGGTAGTGCAAAACAATATAGTTATGCAAATTAGAGCTAAGGTTAAATAGTTTTTCATACAATAAAATTCTACCGATTAAAGCATGGGACATTAATAATGATAATTATTCATCAACACCATTAATGTATTATGAATAGGTCTAAATTAAATGAATCTTTTGAAATCTAAAGAATAGAAGAATTAAAATTTTGTCATATTTGTATTTGTAGAACAGGGTAGACCAGATGAGACAACCATTAATTTATCAAACTATACGACGATTTCATCGCTTAAAAGGGATGAGTAAATCTGATAGTATCGTACAAGGGATTATAGCATCGATACAAGGCAACGATTTAAAGTCTGGAGATCAACTTCCTTCTGTACGAACGCTAATCTTGGAATTTGGCTTTGCCAGAAAGACTATTCTAAAGGCTTATAATGAGCTCAAAGAAAGGGGAGTAGTAAAATCTATGAATAGGATAGGATATTTTGTTGATGATGCTAATTCAAAAGCGTTTTTAAAAATATTTCTTTTGATGTATGCCTTTGGCGATGTTCAGCGCATCTTTTATAATGCCTTTAAATTATCATTAGGAAGTAATATAAGGGTCGATACTTTTTTTCATCATAATAATGGACATGTTTTTGAATCAATAATCTCTCAAAATTTTGGAAACTATGGTGTTTATGTCATTGCTCCTATCCAAAATAAAGAGTCTTCGAAGATTCTCGAATTAATACCGGACAATAGCTTATTGCTCATTGATAGATATCATGAACTTGGAAAATGTAAGTCCTTTGTCACACAAGATTTTGAAGACGCTACCTATACTAATTTGAAAGAGCATCATGTGTTGTTATCTAAATTTGATAGGTTCGTCTTGTTCTACAGAGAAGATTTGGATTACCCGAAGGGTACGTTGAACGGATTTTTAAAATATGTCAAAAAGTTCAATCTGCCTTATGAGGTCCAAAATATGTACATGCCTGGCGCCCTTCACTTGGGGACCTATATTATACAATCAATGATTCGGATCTGTGGGAACTGCTTGATGATAGCAAAAAAATGAATATAAATCTGGGCCAAGATATTGGCATCTTATCTCAGGATGATACGCCAGCCAAGAAGTTTGCCTCTGGTGGGATATCTACTATTTCAACCAATTTCACCAATATGGCCCAAAGGGCAGCTGAATTTGTACATAATCGGGTGCCTGTCCAAGAGGTAACTAATAGCACTTTTGTCAGAAGAGCATCATTGTAACATGCTGATTTGATAGCTTTTGTTATAATAATCATGGGGTAGCTTATATACGAACAATCATAACTCTTGACTTACTTTATAGTGATATCGGATGATTGATTGTGATATAAGAGGAGGTTAGTTGAGGCATGTGATGATCATAAGTATTGTATCTTTCTATGAGTATGACAAGTTATTGTACCATTGAGATTGTTTAATAAAGAGATATTATTTATTGTTATTCTGTTAGGATTGTGCTGCAAGGTAGTAGCACAGGAATATGTCATTAATGGTGGATTTGAAGTGAATAGCTTTAATTGTAAACCACCAGATCAGAACTTTAACGAGCTGCACTCGTGGTCCATAATTAATGGATCACCTGATTACTTTGTCGAAACATGTCCTTGGGATAAAAATGGCGCTGTGTTTTGGGAGTATCAAGATACTGCATTGCAAGGGGCAGGATTTATTGGGTTGAGTTGTCGATTTAATGCCAATAATACCTTCACAACAGAAGCGATAATGGGGCGGCTAAGTGACTCTATGGTAGAGGGAGAGATGTACGAAGTTTCATTGTCTTTTCGTAGCCAGGGTTTCTTTCAAGGTTTTCCAGATTCATTGTTAGACTGCCCATTACGACCTTATAGACATATAGATCTATATTTTTCTCAAGATACAATAGGTTTGATTCAGGATTTTAGTACTGGTAGACCGCAACTTTCTTCGACAAGGTCAGTCTTGCTGGATTCTGATGCCATCAGAGAGCATGGGCGGACAGATTGGATTAATATCACGTCATGTTACAAGGCTCAAGGAGGAGAGCAGTTTGTGGGTGTTGCACTTCCTTTTGGTGATTTTGGTGATCTACCTTCGTGTGTTGTCATGGATAATAATGCTACATTTTATACTTTCTATTTTGATATCGATAATGTTTCTGTTACACCGTTAGAGATAAATTTGGAAAGTCAAATTGAAGTTTGTGAAGGCGACCCCATTGGTATAGATGATATACCGTTGCCTGATATTTATAATTTGCAATTGCTACATGGTGGATCAATTATGTCGGATATTGATTATCAAGTAGGATTGAATCAATATGATCTAATTCTTCCTTGTGATCAGCTTGAGTATCGCCTCATGATTATTCAGAACTCATGTGAGTTTACTTATTATATGGCCAATGCTTTTAGCCCCAATGGCGATATGATTAATGATACGTTTAAGCCACAGTTTCCTAGAGAGCTCAAATCTCCAGAGTTTACATTGTTGATTTTTGATCGATGGGGTAATCAGGTATACCAAAGTAGAGGTGGCGATGATGGTTGGGATGGAAGGATCGGCAATCAACATGCGACTCCTGGTACATATTCATGGGTACTTAGGTTTGATGATGATGAAGCAGGAGTTGATGTAGGTACCGTCTTGGTTGTACACTAGATTGATTCATTCGTATAGATGACGTATGAATTATAACGACAATGGTAGTCCTATCGATTGAGCGTGTCTAATTCTAAGGCTAATTCTTTTTCTAGTTCGTCCGCTTCGATAAAGGTTGGGGCTGCTACTCGATGGTCGCAATCTGGCATAGAGCATCGTTCGCAAGTGGTGTTGACATGTCTACTCAGGATATCATCATCCTTGAGAAAGTTAAATGTAGCCCTCAGTTGCGGAGTGATCAATAAGCCTAATGTAACGCTGCTTGGAGTATAATTGCCAAAAGAGTTGGTTTGAGCGATAGACATGCAGAAATACTCGTTGGGAGAGTTCCAGTATTTAGAGATTTGGGCATCAATCACTAAGTTTTTAGATGCTTCAATATATTGTTTGGACCTTATCTTCTTTAGAACATGTATAGAGATCCATCGATGACAAAAATGTTCGTTGAGTTTGTTTTTATACGGAGAGTGCAGTTTTGAAAGATGGAGTTCTTTGGTCATGGCATATGTATGCAGTTCTTTAGATGATTGCATCCTGAGAAAGAAGATGTCGTTGACCCCAAAATGCTGCGGAAGTATATTAGTCACTCGCTGAAAGAAAGTCTCGGGAGTGACGTCGTATTTTTTAAGTGGTCTTTGTATTAAGGTGGCACTCCATTTGGTTTGCTTGGATAACTCATGGATATCTGCGATTACGTCTTCTTCTTTCATCAATATGGCGGCAGCAAAATATGATGCTTTAAAGTTGCTCAGTAGTTTTTCAAATGATGCTTCTTTTTGTAGGACCGTCTCCGAAGGCCGTTCTGATAAATTCAAAAAGTGAAATCCTATCTCTTTTGCCAGAATGAAATTCTCTTGTGCGCTGACGAGACCTTGGTTAAGATAAAGTATGTTTTTAGGCTTGCTATAATACGATCTAAATTTGGACAGCTTGGTTTTTTGATGGAGTGTTTCTCGGTCTACCATGATGTTGTATTCCTTCTTTAGGATAGACTCGAGTTGTTTGGTCTTAATGCGTGGATTGGAGAGTTTGTGGGCGGAGATAAGAGTTTGTGCCGCTTCTTCCAATTCTTCAAAGTAATTGTCATGCATGTCTTGATACGACCTGAGTGCGGTACGATAAAAATCTTCTTGATCTATCTGGTAGCTTCTGGTCATCTTGATGATCGTGCTGATGAAGGCATTAAACTTATCTGGAGCATTGGTCAGGACGTCGAGGAGCTTTTCAGTGTCTATGCCAAACTTGTCCATTGGGAAGAGTTTATAGAAATCTGAATTGAGCAAATCCAATACAGGTTGTAATTTTTTATCTCCTGTGGTACTGACCAGGTCATTGTAGTCTAGTCCAAAGGCCTGTGCTAATGCTTGTACTTTATCCGGCTTAGGGTATTTCTTGCCTTTTTCTATGTCGTTGAGGTAAGACTTGGATAGTCCTGTTGAGGCTGATAGCTCTTTGTACGAGAGTCCTCTTTGTTGTCTTAGATAGCGAACCTTGAATCCAAGTATCATCCGCAGGATGTCATTATTGCTTAGCATACCTATATCATTTTTATAATCTCGACCCTAAAACTACAAAAGGGATAAGCTCCTGACCAAGCAGAATGCGATGTTTATGCCAATTAATTCTCTAAAAGATTAAAAACAATTAAAAGCGGAAAATCCGCTAAAAGAGAATATTGTATATATTTGATTCAAATTCACATAAGAAAATCAGTTTCTATGCCAGTACAAGATATAACAACCACTCCATTAACTATTCATGCTGCCATGCCACAAGCATACCAAGATATACTCTCCCATCAAGCCCAAGAATTCCTCATTGAGCTACATCAACGGTTTAATCATAGAAGATTACAACTGTTGGAGAATAGAAAGCTTAAACAGAAAGAAATAGATAAGGGGAAACTCCCGAGCTTTTTGAATAGCACGGCTCATATCAGAAGAGCAGAGTGGACCGTCGATCCTGTGCCTCAAGATTTAAAAGATCGAAGGGTAGAGATCACCGGACCTGTAGATCGCAAAATGATCATTAATGCTCTTAACTCTGGAGCCAAGGTGTTTATGGCCGATTTTGAAGACAGCAATTGCCCATCCTGGACCAATAATATGGACGGACAAGTTAACCTTCGTGATGCTATCAATAAGACTATAAGCTATGTCCATCCTGATAAGAACAAAACATACCGACTGAACGATACAATCGCCACACTAATGGTTCGGCCAAGAGGATGGCACTTAGAGGAGCGAAACTTTACGTATCAAGGAGAATTAATGAGCGGGAGTTTGGTTGATTTTGGTCTTTACTTTTTCACTAATGCGCAACAATTAATTGAAAATGGTTCTGGTCCTTATTTCTATCTACCTAAACTGGAGAACCATCTGGAGGCGAGACTGTGGAATGACGTTTTCGTTTTCGCACAGCACTATCTGGGCATCCCTCAAGGCTGCATCAAAGCCACAGTGTTAGTTGAGACTATATTGGCAAGTTTTGAATTAAATGAAATTCTCTATGAACTAAGGCATCACAGTGCCGGACTTAATTGTGGTAGATGGGACTATATATTCTCTTATATCAAAAAACTAAAAAACCATAAACAGTACATTCTGCCAGATAGAGGTCAGGTGACCATGAGTACTCATTTTATGTCGTCATATAGTCAGCTGGTTATAAAGACGTGTCATAAGAGAGGTGTCCATGCGATGGGTGGGATGTCCGCATTTATACCTATCAAAAATGATCTTGTAGCGAATAGTGCTGCCATCAGCAAAGTCAGAAATGACAAGATCATAGAGGCTCGCAATGGTCATGATGGAACGTGGGTGGCGCATCCAGGGTTGGTGCAGACTGCTATGGAAGTATTCAATGAGCATATGCCTGAGGCCAATCAGATACGCAATCTGCGCACCGATGTTGAGGTCGCAGCAGAAGACTTACTCAAAAACCCAAAAGGAACAATAACAGAGGAGGGTTTAAGACAAAACATCAATGTCGGCATACTATATATCGAGAGCTGGTTAAGAGGGGTAGGGGCTGCGGCCATATATAACCTTATGGAGGACGCTGCTACTGCCGAAATATCAAGAACTCAAGTATGGCAATGGCTCCAAAACGCATCAACTCTTGAGGATGGACGAACAGTTGATAAGGAGCTCTATCAGGACATAAAACAAGAGGAGATCGAGAAGATCAAAAAATATATAGGAGCCGAAAAATTTGTCAATGGCAAGTTTGTCGAAGCCATATCACTCTTTGATGATTTGGTGCTGCAGACAGAATATATAGAATTTTTGACACTGCCAGCTTATGATCTAATTTAAAAAAGTACACACTTATCATTGATTACATAGAATATAATAAATAACGATATGACTGATTTAGAAGAAATAATCGCAAAGACTAAAAAATCTGCTCAGACTTATAACTATAGTCAGCAAGTAGATGAGCACATCGCTGCACG
>CAZJHC010000104.1:0-11169 GCA_964545645.1 uncultured Saprospiraceae bacterium | reverse complement strand
ATCCATGATCTTGATAGAGGCTAATAAAGAAAAGATATATCGTAGATCTTATCTAGCTGATTATTATGTTTTTGATTTTAGCACAGAAAAGCTCACTCCGATCTATACAGATGACAAGCTCATGAATGCTACTTTTTCTCCAGATAGCAAGTATGTTGCTTATGTATGGGAGAACAATTTATACTATTTTGATATCGCCGAAGAATTAACCTTGCCAGTCACATTTGATGGTCAGACTAACGAGATTATCAATGGTGTAACCGATTGGGTTTATGAAGAGGAATTTTCTATTGTAAAAGCTTTTTGGTGGTCACCTGATAGTAAGTCGATAGCCTATCTAAGATTCGACGAATCGGAGGTGCCTGAGTATACTATGACCTATCACCACGATGAAGTCTATCCCGAGTATTATACTTTCAAATATCCTAAGGTAGGTGAGAAGAACGCAGAGGTCTCAGCGCATGTCTATAGTCTCGAAAGTGAAGAAAGTAAGCGTATTGATATCGGTGATCTGGACGACATATATATACCAAGAGCTATGTGGTCTCAAGAGGCAAATCAATTGTGCGTATTTAAGATGAATCGCCATCAAAATCATCTGCAACTATATCTCGTAAATACTGATGAGAATACCAGCAAGATCATTCTTGATGAAAAAAATGAATACTATATAGACATCCATGACAACCTGACCTTTTTAGACAATGGCAAAGAGTTCATATGGACTAGTGAAAAAGAAGGGTATAATCATATCTACAAGCACTACCTCAATGGTAAAGAGCCTTGTGCGCTTACTAAGGGCAATTTTGATGTGACCAATTTTTACGGTGTAGATGAAACCAATGGACTCATCTATTATCAGGCGGCAGAGCAATCACCAATGCGTCGAGAGGTATATCAGATCAATCTCAAGGGTAAAAAGAAAAAGCTCCTTACACCAGATGGAGGCACCAATGGTGCTCAATTTAGCAGTACATATGATTATTATACACTGACACACTCCACCATCAATACCGCAGCACGATATACCGTATTTGATAGAAAAGGTAAAGAGGTAAGACTCTTAGAGGATAATGCTATGATGAGTCTTAAGCAACAGCAATACGGTGTTAGGCCAGTGGAGTTTTTTAGCTTTACTACCTCTGAGAATGTTGAGCTCAATGGTTGGATGATTAAGCCAAAGGACTTTGATCCAAACGGTAGTTATCCAGTATTTATGTTTCAATATAGCGGACCTGGCAGTCAGCAGGTATTGGATAATTATCGAGGAGTCAATTATTGGTGGTTTCAAATGTTGGCACAACAAGGATATGTGGTGGCGTGTGTAGATGGCCGAGGTACGGGTGCAAGAGGCCAAGAGTTTAAAAAAATGACCTATTTACAACTCGGCCATTATGAGACTATTGACCAAATCGAGGCTGGCAAGTACCTTGCCAGCCTACCATATACGGACCCAGAAAAGGTAGGTATCTTTGGCTGGAGTTATGGAGGCTATATGTCATCGTTATGCATCCTCAAGGGAGCTGACGTATTTAGCACGGCAATCGCTGTCGCCCCAGTAACTAATTGGAAGTGGTATGACACCATCTATACAGAGAGATTTATGCGAACCTCTCAAGAAAATCACGATGGCTATCATGATAATTCGCCCATATATTTTGCCAACCAGCTAAAAGGAAATTATCTCTTGGTCCATGGTAGTGGAGATGATAATGTCCACTTACAAAACTCTATGGAGATGGCCAGGGCATTGATTAGTGCTAACAAGCAATTTGATACCTATATATACCCCAATCGTGCCCATGGCATCACAGGAGATAATGCGAGACTACATCTGTATACTAAGATGACCGATTTTCTTAATGAACATCTGAAATAAAAACAACTAATGAAACTAATTTGCCTTTTGTAAGGTTATATGCTCCTCCTTACACAGCGTCAAAGCAATAAATATGAAAGAAATCGTCAACCGCAAGGCCAAATACTCATACACATTCTTACAAGAGTTGGATGCAGGTATCATGCTCAAAGGAACCGAGGTGAAGTCATTGCGCAAAGGCGAAGCCAACCTCAGTGATGCCTACTGTACTTTTAAAGGTGATGAGCTCTACATACATAGTCTCTTCATAGCTGAGTATGACCATGGAAATATCTATAACCACGAGACTCGTAGAATCCGAAAACTACTACTTAAGAAAACGGAACTACGAAAATTACAAAAGAAGGTAAAGGAAAAAGGATTTACGGTAGTGCCTTATAAAATATTCTTCAGTGATCGAGGGCTTGCCAAAATCGGCATCGCCCTAGCACAGGGAAAGAAATCTTTTGACAAACGATCCAGTATCAAAGAGAAAGACATGAAGCGAGATATGGATCGAGCGATGAAGAGGCAATAACTTTATCTATGAATTTATAAGATGAGAGTATGTCGAAAATTGCTCCATCTTGACGGTGTGGATATCGATATCTATCAATATGACGATGGCCGCCATGACTTAGAGGATCTTAGCTCAGATCATAACCCCATTCCCATCACCATAAGAATCGAAAATGCTTGTGTTCTATGCTATCAACAGGCTTTGATAAATCAAAGCTCAAAGGCATATAGTTTACTGGAGTCACTCTTTTTCCTATACTAATCAAGGATAACTGTTTACTACTCCCCTTCCTCCTTGATCACTTTTACTCTTAATGTCTCAATCTTAGTATCACTAAGCTGCTCGATGATAAACTCATAGCCATTCTGTATGATTACTTCTCCTTCGGTCTCAGGGATTTTTCCTGATGACATCACTAAGTATCCAGAGAGGGTATGATATTCGCCCAGAGGGATGTTTAGACGTTCATAGGTCTCATTGATATAGTCTATCTCCAGTCGTCCCGAAAACAAAAATTCCGTCTCATTAATCTGGCGATCTATCATGTCCTCGACATCATGCTCATCCTCGATCTCTCCAAATATTTCTTCAAGGATATCTTCTAAGGTGATGATACCAGCAGTACTGCCAAACTCATCAACAACACAAGCTATATTATGATTTTCATTGATAAATTTCATCATCAAGTCACGAGCATTCATAGCCTCAGGCACAAATGGAATATCCAATATCAGGCGCTTTAGACTCTTAGGGTTGGTCAATAACTGCTGATGATGTATATATCCATTGATACGCTCTACATCTCCATCAACAATCAGTATGCGGGATACTTGGGTTGAGAGAAATAAGTCTTTGAGTTCATCAAGAGAGTCGGCTTGATCAAAATGGATGATCTCAGGTCGAGGCACCATACAATCTCGCACCTTCATCTGATTAAGATTTAGTGCATTGGTAAATATCTCTTTGTCTATATCTTCATTAAAATCTGAAATCGTCTCACTGATATAATGCACTAAGTCTGTGCGAGTTAGTGCTTCTGTCAAGGACTTGTTGGGAGACTTAAGAAAAGCACTCATTATGAGATTGGTGAATTTGATCATCAACCAAGTAGGTACCTTTAGGATAGACTTAAAAAGCTGTAGCGGAAATGCCAGCATATACAATGCCTCATTAGCAAATAATCTGAAGATCGTCTTGGGTAAGTACTCCCCAAATATCAGTACGATCAAAGTAGTAATAATTGTAATAGCAACTCCTACTGCTGCTTCACCACTAAAAATCTGAGATATAAAAGGGCTTAAGAGCTCCGCACAGAAATAAGTGAATATGACAAGGGCTATATTATTTCCTACAAGCATTGCTCCTAAGAAATCATCGGGCTTGTCAAAAAAGGCTCCCAATATTTTACCTCGACGTGATCCCTCTTCTCGTTTAATCTCGATGCCTAACTTATTGGCAGAGACAAATGCAATCTCTGATCCAGAGAAAAATGCCGATAGGATTAAAAAGAAAAATATCACTAAGAGAAGACTCAATAGGCTGTCGTTATACCCTCAAAATTATATCAAATATATCTCAGAAACCGTCTAATCAAGTTCTATAGCCTTCCTCTTGCTGAGATATTTATTGATTTGAAGCTTAGAAAAATCCGATGTTGCCTCAAAGCCTCTCCCATAAATAGTATCTCTCGAAGCCCCTTGTATTAACCTAAAAAATTTGGTTGATGTGATTTTCCCTCCTAACTCATCTATAGTGAGCGCATTAGTCTCAAGCTGATCATCCTTATCATTGACATAGGTCACGCTATCTCTTAATATTAGGAGTCCCTTGGCGCTCATACGCTTGGCATGTTTAGAACTTAACTTGGATATGACTTGAAGCTCACCATCAAAAAATTCAATTAAAAACCCTTCTTTGAATTCCTCAATCTGCACATTGTCCTCATAGTACTTTTCTAATCTGGGACTCACAATTCTGAACTCTACGATCGCTGAGTCCGAGTATATCATTTCGATATCAGTCGCAATTTCTTTTTCGAGCTCTGCCGGATCATAACGCTCTAACTGTTCTATCTCATGAGTACATGATATGACACACATCCATATGACTATGTAGATGGCGATTCTCAATTGATGACCGTTATAGTTCCCTTGAATGGGATGACCTCTCCATCAATAAATCTGATCCTGGCCATCCATATATATACTCCTGGATTGACAAATTGTGTAGTGCTGGCTTCTCCCTTCCATCCAAGTCCATCGTTGAGATCATAAATGATATCAGTAGCATGATATAATCTTCCCCCCCATCTATCAAAGACACTTACCTCCTCAATAATCTCAGTCGCTGGATTGGTAATTATCTTAAATTCATCATTGCCACTGACTGATGATAGAGACATTATGTTAGGAGCATAAAAATTACGGTTCAGGTTAGTAAATAATGTAACCTGATCTGAAGCCATACAACCATCCTCATCAGTTATGGTCAGCGTATACGTAATATCTCCGACACCAAATATCTCAGGATTAGGACAATCAGTACACAACAAACCATTAGGTGGAGACCACTCGTATATAACAAATCGATCTGTCGGAGCATAAGTAGAGCTAAAGAATGTCGAAAATCCCAGATCAACCGTATCTTCTTGGGTAGATACATCAACCGTCAGCTCTACGGGTTGATTCAGCATTACTGTATCGAACGTCTCGCATCCTTTTATGTCCTGTATTCCGACTACATATTCTCCTGCTTCCAAGCCCATAAAATTGGGACTGGGCTGAAAAGCAGCACCCTCAAAACTATATAGGTACTCAGGAAAACCGTCAACGCCCTGTAGGATAATCTCTCCATCCTCACTCTCAAAGCAGCTGAGATCTTGTCCTTGAGCTGTTAACTCTAAACTTGAATCATCCTGACAGCAAGAAGCCACATCGAGGTTGAGCAATTTAGTCACCCTGCATCCTTTGCTTGTCTCTATTGTCAACGCTACAATCTTAGAACCAAAAGACTCATAAGTAACCTCTGGTGGATTTTGGCCATTAGCCACTAAGGGGTCCGCCCCTTCTCCAAAACTCCATTGATAGCTATCTATAGGGTCTCCATTATCTTTAGATTGCTCGATAAAAAATACTCGCTTATCACATTCTAATCCTTCCAAGGCATCAAAGGAAAATTCTGGTTCAGGACCTTGAAAAGAACCAGTGCCGCCAAAATCTATAGAAAACCCAAAGCCCGACCTACTAAAATTATTAACGACCAAGGCATAGGATTCTCCAGGAATCATGTTGATGGCAGCAACAAAATTATCATCACCTGGACTACATCCAGGAAATTCTTCCAAATCATTGGAAGTAGAACTCAATCCAGTAGCTCCCTTGCAAGGGGCGTTTTGGCCTGAAGAATTACCCTGCGACTCTCCCGATGACATACACCTGATCAATTCTTTATTGGCGCAATCGTCCAAACCTCCAGGGAGATTATATAAAGCAAAATCAAGATCATCGGTGATATTGTTAGGCGTAAGGACAAACTCTAAAGTGCCCGCTTCATCCGCAGTCCATTTATACCAGACTGACGCAAACTCCTCTTGGATACAACTATTGGTAACCTCATTTTGATCCAAACCAACACCCGTCAAATTTTCTATAAAAAACGATGACTTATCGCATAGTACGACAGCTCTATCACAGTCTGCCTCAGGGGCTTTTTGAGGATTGAACTGATCTATACAGAGCTCAAAAGTGCCCACATTATTGTTGCGTCCATCAACACGTAGATAGTATACCCGGCCAATGACCAAATCTGTCAAGGTTAACTCCGTCAAATTAGGATCTCCCGGTTGAACCGAAGAGCAGGCCTCTAAGGTGAGTGATCTGCAGGAACCAGTATAGATAGCCATAGATGGTTCTACTAATGTGCCATTGTCCTCGGTCGTTGCACCCAATACTTGTATGAATATGCCAGTATTGGTAGGTACAAATGTGAACCAAATATCATTAGTCTCGGTATCAGGCGGCCAACAATCAGGATTAGCATCAGGGCTCCGTGTAGCCGACATCGTAGAAAAAGCCTCAGGACCTGAGCAATAATTGATAATATTTGGAATCGATATGGCTGACAAACATTCATCATTGTCGACTTGTGCATATCCTATACTTCCCCAGAAACACAGTATGATGAATAAAACTCGCTTCATTATCTAAAGATTAGTAGTCTTAACGCACAGTTCGGTATAACCATTTATAATAAAATCATAAAATTAGTCTCAATAGTAGTCTTAAAGTCGATAAATGTCAAAATAATCAGTCTCCGTGCTACCTTAGCTCCATTGAATCAAAAGAAATGCTTCATTTAGTTCCAACACCGGTCGGCAATCTTCAGGACATGACCTTCAGAGCCATTGAAACCCTTAAAAAAGTATCCTTGATCCTGGCAGAAGATACACGCACCTCTGGACGTCTATTAAAGCACTTTGAGATAGAGACTCCGATGAAGCCTTTTCATGCTCATAATGAGCATAAAGCACTCAGTCATGTCATCAGCGAGCTCAGTACTGGTATAGAAATGGCAATGATCACTGATGCTGGCACTCCTGCGATATCTGATCCTGGATTCTTGTTGGTGCGGGCTTGCCATCAACATGATATTAAGGTATCATGCTTGCCTGGTGCTACCGCATTGATACCCGCACTGGCCAGCTCTGGCATCCCTTGCGACAAGTTCTACTTCGAAGGATTCTTACCCCAAAAGAAAGGCCGACAGACACGATGGAAATACTTAGCCTCACTGGATCAAACCATCGCACTATATGAGTCTCCACATCGGATCAAGAAGTGCCTAAAAGAAATATGCGAATTCTTAAGTGCTGAAAGACAAGTGGCTGTCATCAAAGAAATCAGCAAAGTTTATGAAACTATCTATCGAGGTTCTGCTCAGGATGTACTTGAGTCATTGGAGTCATTACCATCTATCAAGGGGGAGTATGTAGTGGTGATAGACCGTTGAAGTGTAAGTTCGCATTTGTTATCACAAAGCCACAATGGGGAATAAATAACACATACAAAACTCAACAACTGAATATTTCAACTCGCAACTAATTACTACTATTCCACCATATACCAAATGGGCGATGACCAAGCTCTCTCTTGTATCGTGGCATCAAGATTATCATCTACAGGGATTCCCAACTGGACGGCATCATAAGTGCTCCAACGAGGAGTTGGTATCTCTAATACTCTGAGGTAATACATGCTATATACATCAGGATCAAAGTCCGGATCTGTCCAGGTCGCTTTGAGCTCTACGGCGCCTATATCATTGGTGTAGGTTGCTGTAGTGACATCCACGGTGTTGCCCACTGGTACAAGATGACCAATGTCATCCTTAGATCTATCATCAGACCATGCGACATCGTAGATTTTTTCTTTGGGATGACCCTCTCCGTCCAGATATGCTTTGATCACTTGAACCCTATCGAGATTAGCACCTTCGGCATCTTTGATAGCCCAAATTAATAACTCTGGAGACTTGTCATTATTATAGACGATATCTCCTCCCATTGGGACGGCCTTATCATAAGCTTGAGCAACCCAATCTGGATCATCAAGACTCACATCATGAAGATCATACCCAGCAAACAATCTTACTTTGATACGAGTGCCAGAGGTCGCAAACGTTTCCTTGCGCTCCAAAGCACCATAAATGGCTTCTCGAGTATTCTCTTGTGCCCAGACTCCAGCAAGACCGGCGGCACTCATTTCTTTAGAACTAAGAAACCGTCCAGTGGCATTCATCCGCCGCTCGGCAGTACCATCTCTCAAGCCATACTTACCAAAGTAGTTATCCTCCTCTACTGGCCCAGCAGAATTGTGTCCATCAGAGCTCCCGATCAACCCAAATTGAAATGGATTGACCCCAAGATCTTTTTGAAAGGAAAGTCCATTTTGGTATGCTTCTCTGACAAAGCTGTTCTGAGGCTGACTCGGAGGCGGTACGACAGTTGCGAAGGTGTACTGAAACAATTCGAAATCCGCAAACTCATCATTAGGTGATAAAATCGGATGCGACATTGATTGACCTTTAATCTGTACCACTTCATTGATAGGCTCATTTCGCATGCGAGCTTCGGCATACTCTTTAGTGATCGGTTTACCTTCATATTGGGATAAGGCATACATAAGGCCATCACTCATATTGCCATTGTGGGGTATCGCCATTACATCTATGCCCTTAATTCTTTGTTGATCCATCCACGCCCATAACTTCTCGGGATTCTGACTATCAAATGAAGAGTAGGGCAACTCAGGTACTTTATTACCTTTAAAAATCACATTACGATGTAGATTTCGAGCAAAAGCCACTTCTCCTAGTGAGTCTCCAGGTGATGAAGTCCACTCATAAGCCGCAAAAGTTGTGAACTGCCCAGGCTCATAGTGCTTATCAGCTGTCTCAACAATTCTCTCCCATGTTGACTTCCTTATAGATTCTGAATTGAGTGCCGAGTTAGGAGTATTGCGAGCGATACTAAATCCGATTTTCCTAAAAGCTTCTCTGGCTGCATTGGTATCGCTTCTTCTTACTTCCTCTGCGATATCCAGATTATAATACTCATGTTCTGGATCGATCATCATTTTCATCACACCCATATATTCTGAATGGTCTGTCACAGCCATAAAGTCCAATGGGCGCTTTAATTTTATCTTTTCACCCATAAAATCGTTGATTCCCTCACCCTTAGCATAACGATAGGCGTCGTCGGGTGTAGTTCGTGTGTTATAGATGAATGCATCAAAGGACCAACTGGTATGAACATGTAGATCTCCGAAATAAGCATTGAGGGCAGGGCCATTAGGAGTGACTACTTCCAGGTTTTTTTGAGATTCCTTCTGAGAATTAGTACTTATATCTCCTCGCTGGCATGAGATGGCTAACAAGACTAATAGACCTATTATGAACCATTTGTTTTTCATCCTACAAGATTTTAGTATCAATATACTAATTCTCTTGCCAATAAGAGATACGTGTGTTATGAGTAACTATAGAGATCATCGTTATATTTGGTAATAGACAAGACAGCATATGAAAAATTTATCAGGCAAAAATGTAGCCCTGACTGGAGCAGGTTCAGGAATCGGTCAAGCCTTGGCCTTACAATTAGCAAGAGAAGGTTGTAATTTATCTCTCAATGATATCGATCCGTCAAGGCTCACAGAGATCAAAGAACGATGCCTCAAGATCAATCCTAAAATGGAGGTATATACCGAAGGATTCGATGTATCTGATGAGGCCGCCATGCACACCTGGTCAAAAAATTCAATCACCGCTCTTGGACATATCGATGTCATGATCAACAATGCAGGAGTTGCTCTCAATGGAGTTAATGCTGAGAGCATTGCTAAATCAGATTTTGATTGGATCATGGGGATCAACTTTTGGGGAATGATATATGGCTCTCAAGCGTTCGTCCCTCATCTCAAAAGCAGACCTGAGTCCGCCCTTATCAATGTATCAAGTATCTTGGGAATAGTAGGACTAGCAAGACAAGCCGCTTATTGCACTACTAAATTTGCCATACGTGGCTATACTGAGTCCCTGCGTATGGAGGTCCTCGAAGACGCACCACAATTGATAGTACACACAGTACATCCAGGTGGAGTCTCTACCAATATTGCTAATGATGCTAAGGCAGCCACTAATGAGATAGAACAGATGGATCTCGAAAGAGCTAATGAACATCTCGTTATGCCACCTCCGAAGGCTGCTCAGATTATCATAGATCACATCAAAAAGAAAAAACACCGAATTATAGTCGGCAATGATGCCAAAAGAATACAATGGTTACAACGGATATGGCCGGAGAGATATACCAAAATGCTGTTTAATCAATTTCAGTCGGTGATCAATAATGAGCCAACTTGACCAAGCGTAAGACTGTATCAATACTGGGCTGTGGTTGGTTAGGCCTGCCATTGGCCAAGAGATTAGTAGCTGAAGGATGGAAAGTAAAAGGATCTACCACCTCAGAGAGTAAAATGTCCCTGTTGGAAAAATTTGGTATAACACCATTCCTCCTGCAAGTACATGAACAAGGGGTAGAGATTTCTGATTCCGATTTTTTTAACACGGAGATTCTTTACATCAATATACCCCCTAGACGGAAAGTAGCTAACATCACTCTTAGATACCCACAGGAGATCTCTCGAGTAATGACTTTGGCCAAGTTACATGATGTTAAAAGAGTGATTTTTGTAAGTTCTACTGGAGTCTACGCCGATGACAGAACAGAAAAAAATGAACCTCTGGTCCCTAAGCCCTCCAAGCCATCTGGTCAGGCGCTGGTTGCCGCCGAGAAAATAGTCCGCCAGACAATGAATCATTGGATTATACTTCGACTATCTGGATTGTCCGGCCCTGATAGAGAACCAGGAAAATGGTTCAGTGGAAAATCAAACATTCCCAATGGGCTTAATCCAGTCAACATGGTACATCTGGATGATTGTATCGAAATAAGCCTTCAGATTATTGATCACCAAGAGTTAGATCAGGAGATATTCAATATTTGTGCTGATACACATCCTACCAAGATCAATTTCTATACAGCTCAATGTCGGAAGCTCAGTCTGACGCCTCCTCAGTTCATTGAAGAAATAGGCCCTCACAAAATTGTACGCAATACAAAAATCAAAGAAGCCTTAAATTATACTTTCATTTATTCCGATCCGCAACGATTCTAATTTTGCGATTAGCAAGGTACCTGGAGATGTCATTATCGATTTTGTAGCCTAGGAAT
>CAZJHC010000103.1:0-11307 GCA_964545645.1 uncultured Saprospiraceae bacterium | reverse complement strand
AAATGGCCCAAACTTAATCACTTCAACCATGTCATTGAGCAATAGAATAACAATCGCTATAACTAACCAAAACATAGCCAATTGGACCACATCAGAAGTAGCTGTCTTCCTCAGAAAAGCAATCTTCCAAAATGCCATAAAAATCAAGGATAGGAATAACATCAGCCCAACAACTCCTTGCTCTACCACAAGCATCAAGTAATAATTATGAATCCCTGACCGCTCAGGATTGTCACTAACATAGGTTTGAAAACTGCTGATGCTATACTCTTGATAGCATGAATAAAAATTAGACGGGCCAAACCCGATAATTGGTCGCTCCTGGATCATATTGAGTCCTGCCATCCAGCGATATGCTCGTTCCATGGCAGAGATATCTTTGAACTGATACGTCGCTTCTATCAATCTGTCAAATCGTTGATGGCTAACGGTAGACTCATAATCGGGGGCATAGTGTAATAGTCTATCTCCCGATAACATATAGCTGAGACTTAAGCCTATTACAATGATGCTTCCTGCTAGGAACAGTCTTATTATATTGAATCGATAGACTACATACATAATCATCATCGCCACTACAGCAACATAGGCTATCCGAGCATAAGTAACATAGATAAAAACTAAAAAGCAAAGCGTCAGACATCGATAAACACCTCCATAGCCACTCTTGTATAGGTATTGCCCTGCAGGAATCATCATTAGCAATAGGCAGGCATAATTGACATGGTTGCGAAAAAAAGGTTTGCCGACGGTCGTCCTGCTAGCAAAAGACCAACCCTCCATACCATGCATTACAAATACATAGATACCTGCAATGAAGGAAGCCCATACTATGATTTTTAAAAACTTATCAAAAGTCCATTGCCTGTTAAGTATGTAAAAAGGCAACACATAATAAGGCAAAACGAACCAAACTTTGGCCAATAGATACTTAACAGAAATAATTGGATACTCCGCAAATAAGCTTGTGAAGCCTATCCAAAAAAGGTGTATGAACAACACTACCGTAATCGGGTTGCGCACTGCTTTGGGTGGTGGATTGGCCAAAACAATAATTACGGTTATTCCTGTCAACAAAAGAAGCATCAACTCTCCAGGAAAGACTAGGCCAATACCGCCAGGCAAATCCAGTTCTGTACTGAATGGGATTGTTGCGGCTGCCACATAGTACAAGGATTCGGTCTTACTAGTCAGCAGATATAGAAAACAAAGGAAGCCAAGAGGAATCAGAGGCAACCAATACATCTCGGCAACAATCGCTGCTATGATACTAGTAAGAAACAAGGCAATAGAAGCTGCTTCCTTAGGGCGATTTGCCAATGTATGTGCCCCGGCCAACATTTTAACTGACGTTGAAATCCAATTCCTTGATGCTCTTGCTAAGCAGTATCAACATGCAGCTAAACAATCCGCCCAATAATCCTGCACCTAAGACTATTAAAGATCTCTTAGGTCGATTTTTTTCAAGGGGAATCTGGGCTTCTTCTATAATATGGATCGCACTCAACTGACTTGTCTGGCTCGATCTTAATTGTTTCAACTGATTTCTGTCATAGGTGATTATCTTGGCCAACTCTTCTTGTTGGATTTCGAGCCTTTTTAATTCTGACACCCCTTCTAAATAATTCTTTAGGACGGATTGTACATTCTTGCTCTGTGGAGACTTGGCTTGAAGTGTCGCCAGCCCTTCTGCTTGAGACTGAGTATCATATATGCCATATTGTTCCCTGATTGATTTTATATTGTCGGTCATCAGCACTAATTCGGTTTTCTTGTCTTCCACCTCTTGAGCCATAGATTTGATCATCTGATTGCGGGCCCCTGCGGTTAAGGTCAGCGCTTTTGATTCAATCAACTGTCGTGCTCGATTGCAGATCTGTGTTGACAGGGCAGGATCTTGATCCTCGACAGATACTTGGATTGCATCCAGCTGCGTTTTTTGCACTTTATAGAGGCGATCAAATTTTTTGGACACTTTAAGGGAGGATTTGGGATCTGAGGCATCTATCTCATAATGCTCCATGAGAGCAAACTCTTCTATTAGCTTATTCTTAATCTCTCGAGATTGGCCAATCGCCAAAAACCTATCTACATCATGATCATTTCCAAAAAAACTCATCCGTTCATCGTTAGCATATACGATGGGCTTTTGCAAGGATTCACTTACAGGGTAAAAACTTGTCGTAGATTGATAATAGTTTGGAAGGAAGAAGGCTGTTACTACGGCTATAATCATGGTGGCAAGTGTCAACCCAATGATGCGCACTCGATTGTTCCATAAGATAGGAATGATATCTTTAGCCTCCTGCATGTTTCTTTCTTCGCTTAGTCTCGAAGTGAACTAATAATTATTAACAGGTTGAAGGTAAAATAAATCAAGAACAAAGAACCCCAATAGGTTATACCTTCATGATGTGAAACTGATAACATTCACCAATAAAGGACTCTACTGTGAGCAGGCCAAGGTCTATATCGATCCTTGGAAAAAGGTAAATTATGCGCTCATCACTCATGGTCATAGCGACCATGCCCGATGGGGACATAAGCACTACCTATGTGTCCATAGTTCTGTCCCGATCCTCAAGCATCGATTAGGTCCAGAGATGAATATCCAGGGTATAGCCTATAAGGAGCATATCAATATCAACGGAGTCATTTTTTCCTTTCATCCAGCAGGGCATATCACAGGATCTGCCATGATAAGGGTAGAGTATAAGGGAGAAGTATGGGTGATATCAGGAGACTATAAAATAGAAGATGATGGCTTAGCAGAGGCTTATGAACCCGTCACTTGCCAGCACTTCATAACGGAGTGCACTTTTGGATTGCCGGTCTATCATTGGAAACCGCAGGATCAGATAATCAAGGATATCAATGGCTGGTGGAGTCAAAATGCAGCCAACAAAAGACCTACTCTTATCACGGCTTATTCGCTCGGCAAGGCGCAACGTATCCTACACTCTATCGATTCAACAATCGGTCCTATCTACACTCATGGAGCCATATATGACATGAATAGAGTATATGCCTCGATGGGCATAAGTCTCCCAGAGACCATTCACCTGAAAGGAACAGCAAAACCAAACGAACTCTCTAATGGACTAATCGTAGCACCTCCTGGGGCCGTTGGCTCCTCCTGGTCAAAGAAGATTAAAAACTACTCTCTCGGTATAGCCTCTGGATGGATGGCCATCAGAGGAAATCGTCGACGTCGAGGAGGAGATAGAGGATTTGCCTTATCTGACCATTGCGATTGGCCAGGTCTGCTTACAGCCATTAAAGACTCTGGGGCTCAGTACATCTACCCCACCCATGGCAATACCGAGACCTTCTCACAATACCTCAATGAGCAAGGCTATACAGCTCGACCTGTCAAAACGGAGTTTAATGATCATGATCTCGTGAAACCTAATTAATCGTCAACGCCTTCGGCGAGACACTTTTTCATTTGGAAAAAATATCCATAACCTTTAGCCATCAACGTGCTCTACTGCCATGCCGCTCCCGATAGGCACTGTTGGCACCCCTCTTTTAGCTGCCATTTTTTTAACTCGTGATATCTGTCAAAAGTCACTTTCTCCTCCTCAACAATCGTAACCTTGCATATTCATTCCATCCCGTATGATCACATGATGGGCCATGCTTATGTTTAACGTCAGAATCAACTAGTATTCTCTTTTGAGAATAACCTATCTCATCGACTAGGATAGAAGAGCTGCTCGGAGGTGTGATAACTTCAAAAGTGAGATTCTTAGGTATGATAATCTGGGCTCCTTTTTGTACTTCCAAATATCCTATTTGAATTGTTTCGTCAATATCAGGATAAAACGTCCTATCCGATAAGATCAGCACATCTGACGAGGCATCAGGCACCTGAATACCAGCCCAATTAGATGAATTCATCCAGTCATCGTTATGATCTCCAGTCCAGACAAATAGATCAGGATCATAAAAACCAAAATCTATAGTCATATTGCCTGATGGATCATTATCAAAATAACAATCTGAGGAGTCTCCATCATTGAGAGGTTCTCCCGTGGCTGTAATCGTAATAGTGCCGGACATAATATCACTGCCAGGAGGGCCACTACCATTATTATCTAGGTCTATATCCGTATTGGGGTCCGCTATATGATTGGTCGTTGATACAAATCCGTGTAACGGTTCTCCAGCCCCCCAATTGTCTACCTGCCATACAAACGTTGCGAAGTTGCCCACAGATACAGGAAAACGATAGTACCCCTCCTCATCAGTTAGAGTTACTCCCATAAAGGCGTTTCCATCTGGTATATTATCATCATTACTATCTCCCCACAAAGCTAGTGATACTCCCGCTATGCCAGGCTCATTAGGATCATTGATCCCATTTCTATCATAGTCATGCCATACTCTATTACCAATCGCATTAGGACCAACTACCGAAGGGCCATCGTATTCCGCCATTTTAATAGCACCATTCATAAAATTGGCAGAAGTAATATTATGTTGTTGGTAGTTAATGTTGCCTTCTATGTCATCTGAGTCACCTCTTACACAGAATGGTCGATTATAGACCTCTACTTTCTGGATATCTTTATCGGCAGGAACGACTAAAGAAAAGTTGCTTAGATCTCTTCTCCACCTACTAAAATCTCCATCATGTGGTTGTCTGGCAAAAGAATGATATGGGTTAATCGCATGCAGCACAGTTCCATCATCATAGGTAACCTTAAGGGTTATATCTCGAGGAGAATATAAGAACTCATTATGGGGTGGTCCTTTAAGCAAGTTGAATGTCGTCTGGTCAGTTGGATCGACTATTGGTGGTAAGGTGCCATTGTACTTTACAGGACAATAAACTATGTTGGCTTGGTTCTGCGTAGGATGAACCGTGCCATATATTAGGTAAACATCAGTATTGATTTGTTCTTGGCCTGGCATCTCAAATCTTTCTTCATAAGAAAAATTTTGTGGTTGCTGTGGATCTCTTGTATAGACTCGTTCATTATTGACCAATGTCATATTAGCAAAGCCCGCCTGTTTTGAAAACTGATAATCTCGCAAAGCTCCCTTATCAAAAACTTGCCCCGCATCAACAACACTTGCACCAGTCATATATCGATACATGGCATATGCAGAATAATGTCCGTGACCATCCCAAGGTCCATTTCCACTAGGCCTTGATTCAAGACATGGGTGATTGCGCTGCATACAATCACTTCTTTCTTGCCCAGCTGTCCCATTCGTACCACTTTGGCAAACCGGACTAACAAACTCATAAGTATCTTGAATAAAATTCCAACTTGTTCCTCTACCACCCCCATTGCCCGTCTCGCCGCCAAAAGGATAATTGTATTGATAAGAGTTTGGATCAGAAATATTATAAGCGTCTCCCCAGTGCGGCAAGCTCAATGCATGTCCTAATTCATGAATGAATATATCCGTGAAATCAGGACTGACAAAATTACGTCCTCCTCCCCAACCTCCTGGGGCTAGATTAAGCGTATTGCCAAAGTAAACAGTAGAAATATAATCCTGTGTAGATCGATGCATATTGCCAAGAGCCAGTACTGCTATAGAGTTGATAAATCCATCATCGATGTTTGGATTGTCCTGTACTTGGATTTTGCTTTGTAAGCGCAACAAGACTTCACTGTCTTCAGAAGCAATCACTTCTTGGTACTGCAACGTCTTGGGAAAGATGCCAAAACGCACGACACTAGCCGGTATAGAAGATGCCACCTCTTCGAGAAAGTTATTAAAAATTGGAAAATTGTGCGGTTCAATATTATAATCCATTACATCCTGATTGACCATGACTAAGTTCATCTCACAATAAGGACCAATGTTTAATTCTTGAGCATTGATCGTCTGAGAAGCTCCACCTGCAGTTACGATTAAGCTCAGACCATCTTGTACCCATGATTTAGGTAGTGTTACAGAAAAATAATTGGTTAAATCTGCAACTTCCGCATCAATGTTAGAGGATAAAGAGGCTGGACCATCTAAACATAGTGTCCCTAAAACATTGCCATTAAGTATTCCTTGCACTTGCACATCTGGAGCATTTCCGGTTCCTGCAATGGCTGCCTGCAGGAGTGCTGGCCTATGGCCTATTAAAAAGAAAAAGGGATGATCTATAGCTTGACGATGTGTCTGCGAGAAAAAAACCTCTTGAATAGATGCTGTGGCATTGGTTGCTCCTGTGCATGTACCCTGATCATCAGGTTCGGCATATACATACTCCTGAAAATTATAAGAATTAGGAAGAGCGGCATTAGTGTTTGCTTGTATTGTCCCCAGTGATACTTGAGCTCCTATATGGTCACTAAAGGATATCAAAAAAACGAAGACCAATAATCGAATCATATGATAGTTCATTTTTCTGATTTATTTATTGTGCAATATAGAATCTTGAGAATCTCAATGTATACCCATAAATGGGTAATGTTACAGCAATAATCATAGAGATTAATAAGCAATAACCCTAACTTGACTAGGCAACAAACTATGGATGAAATCATTCACCAAGCTCTTCGTCGCTATAGATAGTACAACTAAAACCAATCAAAAGGTTGAATCTCTGGTCCAATACTTTAAGAGCGCTCCTCGGCCAGATCAGTTAAGGACCATCGCCCTATTCTCTCATAAGAGGCCTAAGAGAACAATTACTACTTCTTTATTAAGAGCATGGGCAGCAGAGTTGTCTGGGATACCCACATGGCTATTCGAAGAGTCGTATCATGTTGTAGGAGATCTCGCAGAGACTATTAGCTTGCTCGTAGGAACTAATCATTCTGGGTCTGACTTCAGCTTATCGAAATGGATACAACTAATAAAAGAACAAAAAGATAAATCAGAAGAGGAAAAGAAAGAATTCATTTTGATTTCCTGGCAGAGGCTAAATGCTACAGAGATTTTTCTTTTTAATAAGATCATCACTGGAGGATTTAGAATGGGAGTCTCCCAAAAACTAATTGCTAAAGCACTGGCTAAAACGCTTGATAAGTCTGACTCCGAAATAGCTCACAGACTCATGGGTAACTGGACGCCTGATACGATCAGTTATGAAGAGTTGCTCCTATCAGAAGACATCAATGCGGACGATTCGAAGCCATATCCTTTTTACTTGGCAAATGCTATAGAAGGGCCAATCGAGTTATTAGGAGATACAGCAGATTGGTCAGCAGAGTATAAATGGGATGGCATCAGGTCGCAACTTATTCGTAGACATAACAATATCTATCTCTGGTCTCGAGGAGAAGACTTGGTAACAGACTCTTATCCGGAGTTCGATCTATTAAAGGAATTAGGAGATATGGATTATGTGATCGATGGCGAATTGGTGGTCTACAAAGATGGAGCTATACGGCCTTTTAACGACCTACAAAAAAGGCTGGGGCGTAAAAAAGTATCTAAAAAAATGTTATCAACTCACCCTTGTGCGATCATCTGTTATGACTTGCTAGAAGTCGGAGGTAAGGACATCCGAATGAAGGACTTGGATCATAGACGACAGCAATTAGCTGAACTCCTTAAGGATCTGAATCAAAAAGAAGATCCTGTCCCATTATACTACTCTGATGAGGTCTGCTTTGACAATTGGGAAAAGCTCAAAAATGTACGAGCCGAGAGTCGAACCAATAATTCTGAAGGCTTAATGCTCAAGCTTAGATCAGGAACCTATAAAGACGGCAGAAAGAAAGGAGAATGGTGGAAATGGAAAGTAGACCCATATACAATCGATGCGGTTATGCTCTATGCACAACGAGGACATGGTCGTCGATCTAATCTTTTTACAGATTTCACCTTCGCTGTTTGGGATGGAGATAAATTGGTGCCAATTACTAAAGCCTATTCTGGCTTGACAGATAAGGAATTTGCCGAAGTCACCCAGTTCGTCAATAAGAATACCATAGAGCGATTCGGACCTGTCAGGTCAGTAACCCCGGAGCTGGTCTTTGAGCTTGCTTTTGAGGGCATCAATGAATCCAAGAGACATAAGTCTGGTGTGGCTCTTAGGTTTCCGAGGATCAAGCGATGGAGACGGGATAAAGTAGCTAGTGAGGCAGATACTTTGGAGAGTCTGAAAAAGCTCTTGGAGAATCCTTACCTCGATAAAAACAATTCGATTTAACTGTTTTCGAGCTGAATTGTGATAGAAGACTTTAATCAAATTAAGAGGCCCACAATATCCTCCCCATAAATCACTTACTCTCATTCTTAGCAACTTTGATTTATTGGTTCTTAGTTGAGAATCAACTGTTTGAGCTTATTTATAGAACTCTCACACCAATCACAAGACCGTTCGGTCCCTATTGTAATAGCCTTAATCAAACACTTCTTGGCTTCGTCTATTTGCTCGGACATAATGTAATACTCACCAAGTGAATCCCAGACATTGCCATCATCAGGAAACAGCTCCGTATTCAGTTTGAATAGCTTGTACGCCCAGTCTTTATTCCCTTGTCGTAAGGTTAGGTATCCCATCCGGTTTAAGAGGCTGGAAGAGCTAATGGCCTGTTGATACTCTCTTTTGAGGGTCTCGAGCATTTGATGATCTTGATCAGGGTCATTAATACTCATAAATGATTGAAGAAAATAATATGGATTTTTCTTAATTGGCTGAGGAATATAATTGGGACTAATCATCATTTTTTCTATCTCATAAGGAACCTGCTCTAAGCTTGGGCTACTTGAGTTACAAGAAAAAATGATCATGTCATTGGTGTCCATATCCCAAATGATCGTGTTTGAAAATGCTCCATTACCCCCATTGTGATAAATCACATTTTCTCTCTGCTGAGGATCATACACCCCCCATCCATAGGCATAATAATTATTGATTTCTTTAACGTAAGGGGTTGTCCATTTCTCTATGGATTGTGGTGAAAGAATAGCTCCAGAATTAATCTCCCGAAGCCAATTCAACAAGTCCATATTGGTTGATTGGAGTCCTCCATTGCCTTTAAGATGCCAACTGACTTCGCCTTGTTCCTGATATCGGGAGATCATAGTACCCTGATGCATGATATTCCTATTATAGCCATGTGCAAGGTTATTGACATCCCATTCAGGTAATTGATATCCCGTCTGTCTCATCCCTATAGGATCAAAAAATTGCTCTTTCACAAAAGATTCATAAGACTGACCAGAAGTTTCTTCAATAATTTTTGCGAGTAGGCTATACCCGATATTAGAATAGTTGAAAGAACTTCCAGGAGCAAAAACCAAATTACTGTTGAGGACCTCTTCAATAAATTGATCTTCTGGGATCAAATCAAAATCCCCTCCTATAGATTCTTGCAAACCACTTGTATGAGTCAATAGTTGATGTATTGTAATCTGACGCTTTTCCTTTGGGAGGTTATCGAAGAACATAGCTAATGAATCCTCAACATTCAACAATCCCTTTTCTTCTAGCCTCATTATAGCGGCTGACGTAAACTGTTTTGTATTAGAGCCAATATCAAATACAGTGTTTATCTCATTCTTTATCGATCTTTCTTTATTAGCTAGGCCATAACCTTTATTCAGTATAATTTGATCGTCGGCTTGAATTAAGATTGATCCCGAAAATCCATTGGCAACCCCTTCAGTTAGGTACGAATCAATTTTAGTAAAGAGTGTCTCTTGAGCGTTAAGTATGGTCATGGTCAGACTACAACAGATCACTACTAATAATTTTTTCATACTTGGTTCTTTTTTGATGACGTGTCTATAGCTCTCAATGCCGTGAGATATGCCATATAACCAACAGCAATGCTGCCCAACATGATTGCTATAGAATGCAGTCCTAAAGGTTGTACCCGATCAACGATAAATATTCCAACTGAAGCTGTTAGCAAAAGGATAACCCATTTAAGTCCTTGTTTCTGCTCCATCTGAGGGTCGGTGTAGAGTATGGTCGCTGCTACATCTTCGGATATTCCTTTCTCTATCATTTTCTTCTTCAGTCTATAATCGAGAAATCGTTGAAAAACTACTAAAAAGAACTTCATCGTTATTAGGATCATCGAGACGACTATTATCGTTCGATATACATCCGAATCTACTTGTGTTGAGGTGGTGGCTAATAATATGTACATCCGTGAGTTTTTTATATATGAGGGTTAGACTATCATTCTTTCAAAATGTTGCAATCTCCAGCTTATAATTGTCGTAATTTATATTGAAATGATACAGATTCATCTCTCAGTGCTATAAGCAAAAAAGTAGCTGCAGTTGAGATGATTATAAGGCTTGTGAAGGAAGTCAATAGATTGGTCAAGCCTATTAGAGAAGCCATCGTTCCTATAAGTGCCAAAACAATTACTGAATATACAACAGATAGCATGTAAGAAGGCAAGTATGATGGATCCTCCAATTCATTATTAGCTAATATTTCACTCATAATGATATGCTTAGTTGCGATGTCCAATTGGGGCTTTTCCATAGCAGCCAAATCCTCAAATAGTTCAATATATTCATCAATCTGAGGGTTCCAGTCTTCGTATTCGTTGGTATTCTCGATACTCCTGATCTTACGAAGAGCTATTTCTTGTATTTCTTCTTCAGAAGGGTTTTCTGTATTCACAGGTCTTCAATTTTATACTTCAGCAATAGATTATCTTTTAATTTTTTTCTAGCTCGATAGAGATAGTTTTTCACGGTGCCAATAGGAAGGTTTGTTATTTCCTCAATCTCTTTGTAGCTCATTTCTTGATGGTGAAAAAGGGTAATTAAGGTCTTATAGATCGGTGGTAATTTTTCAATTTCTTGATGTAGTATCTTTCTTCTGTCCTGTTCGTGTATTTCTGAATCACTCATGTCAGATGGCAGGTATACAAGGCTTATTTCATCGCTGTATAATTTCCTTTTCTTCAGATAGCTTATGCAAGTATTATAGGCAATTGCTCCAATCCACGTTGATAGTTTTGAATTGAATTTAAAGGATGCCAAACTACCGAATGCTTTCAAATAGATATCTTGAGAGATATCAAGTCTATCATTCTTATTAGGGATCATCCTAATAATAATTCCCATGACTAATCCTTCTGTCATATTTATGATCTCTTCAAATACCTGACTATCTCCATTTAGGATCTTTTTAACTAGCCTATATTCAGATAATTGATGTGCCATTAATGTCTAATTATGGATTAGACTGTTAATAGAAAAAATTGTTGCATTTATTTATAGTCATCGGCTTAAATAGATCCAGAATTACCCTAAGTACATTCTCTAACTCTGCTTTATTTTTACAGAACCAAAGAATACAATCTATGAAAAGCATTGCTGCTTGCTTATTAGTCTTCTTTTATTTGTCGATATCAGCCCAGATACATC
>CAZJHC010000102.1:0-11526 GCA_964545645.1 uncultured Saprospiraceae bacterium | reverse complement strand
CAACTATACTTTGTTTATATAAGGACGGTTCAATAAGCTCTAACTATATTTATGAGTATACAAACTTTTAAATATGGCTCGGTTTATTTTATGTCTTGTGATTTGTATCTGTTCTCTGCAGGTATTTGCTCAAAAGTACTATCCTGACAACTCTATAAAAGAGTGGGAGCGATTGTCACCAGCAGAAGCAGGATTTGATAAAGCCCTTTTGGATTCCGCCATAGTTTTTGCTCAGCTTAATGAATCTCAAAATCCAAAAAATCTACAAATAGCTCATTACCTAGGCTTTGGTCAAGAGCCTTTTGGAGATGGCATAGGACCTCATAAGACCCGTGGGGCTCAAACTGGTGTTGTGCTAAAGAATGGATATATCGTTGCTACTTGGGGAGAGCCAGAGCGAGTAGATATGACCTTTAGTGTCTCTAAGAGCTTTCTGTCCTCAGTAGTTGGTGTTGCTTATGATCAGGGCCTTATTGCAAATATCGATGATAAAGTCGGACCATATATGTCTCCCATTTTTTTGTCAGATCAGCAGTATGGTGACAATAAAGCTCATAGTCTGGGGCAAGCGATGACATTAAATTTATTTGACTCTCCACATAATCAGAAGATAAGTTGGAATCATCTCTTACGACAAACCAGCGATTGGGAAGGAGTCCTCTGGGGAAAGCCAGACTGGGCAGATCGACCTAATGATGAGCCACAGACTTGGATCAATAGAGATCGAAACGAACCAGGCAGCGTCTACAAATACAATGATACAAGAGTTAATGTACTGGCACTGGCTGCTTGTAATCTATGGAACAAGCCGATACAAGAAGTACTTAAAGAACACATAATGGATCCAATTGGGGCTACGAATACATGGCGATGGATGGGATACCACAACTCCTGGATAACACTCAATGGACAGTCTGTGCAAGTCCCCAGTGGAGGTGGACATTGGGGTGGTGGAATGTTTATCAATGCTTATGATCAGGCCAGATTTGGATATTTAACTTTAAGAAGAGGTCAATGGAAAGAAAAGCAAATCCTCTCTGAAGAATGGGTTAATATGGCCTTAACGCCAACAGAGGCTAAGCCAGATTATGGATTTATGAATTGGTTTCTTAACAATGACAAAAAAAGACTTCCCGATGCGCCGGCCTCTTCCTTTTTTCATTTAGGTGCTGGGGTTAATATGGTATATGTGGATCCAGATAATGACCTTGTGATTGTTGCACGCTGGATAGATGGAAAAGCTATGAATGGCTTAGTTAAGAGAGTATTAAACGCAATGTTGTAATCAGGCATCATTACTGTATAATTGGCTGCCCGATTCATTGCGAATGGCTATATCTTATGTACAATGTGACGAGCATTATGAATGCTTTATGATTCTCATGGCCAAGGTGTAATAATAAATTTAGCGTTGAGATATGGGAAATTGTCGCCCCCTGCCCTTTCTCTTTAGCTTCTCTTGGATCATTGGGACACCTCCCCTATAAAGTTCTATTTGGCTAAGCGAGGTCATATCAATATATTACAGTTCATTTAAACTGAAGATAGATACATGATTACTAATTATTTGAATAAATCATTGCTACCATTAGTGGTACTGTTGTTAGCACCGATCATGAGCATCGCTCAAGACAAAGGAATTGATGAAAGAATTGATGAGGCCTTTGCGCCATTTTCCAATCTATGTCAAGATATAGTATTTGTTGAGGTAGCAGGAGTCCCATTGGTATTAATACTATTAGTTGTTGGTGCCTTGTTTTTCACCATAATGTTCAGCTTCGTTAATATCAGACACTTCACGACTGCGATTAACGTAGTGCGAGGGAAGTTTGATGATATCGAAGGGCATGGACTTGTTGAAAAAGTCGCTGTCAATGTAGAATCTGGAGACCTTGTAGATACGATCAGAGATGAAAGTGAGGACGGTGAGGTCAGCCATTTTCAAGCTTTAGCCACAGCAGTATCTGGTACTGTTGGCAATGGCAATATCGCCGGAGTCGCTTTAGCAATTGCCATCGGAGGTCCTGGAGCTACCTTCTGGATGATTATCTGCGGACTTATTGGTATGTCGTCCAAGTTCGTTGAGTGTACCCTTGGAGTACGATATAGAGATGTAGGCGAGGATGGTACGGTCTATGGTGGACCTATGTATTACTTGTCCAAAGGATTAAAAGAAAGAGGTTATGTAACCTTAGGTAAGATCTTAGCAGGAGTATTTGCAGTGCTCTGTATTTTTGCCTCTTTTGCCGGTGGTAATGCTGCACAGTCTAATCAAGCAGCACAAGAGTTGGCAGCATTATTTGGGATGACATCATCAAGTGCCGGCACGATTATAGGTTTAATACTGGCATTTTTCATTGGTATCATTATCATCGGAGGGATCAAAAGAATTGCTTCAGTTACTGAAAAAATTGTCCCATTCATGGCTGGCATATACATGATTGCCTGTCTATGGATCATACTTTCTAACTTTTCATATGTTGATGATGCATTTGGACTTATTTTCAAAAACGCCTTTAGCCCTCAAGCAGGCTTAGGAGGATTATTTGGAGTGCTAATCTTGGGCTTTAGGAGAGCAGCCTTCTCTAATGAGGCTGGTGCAGGATCTGCATCGATAGCTCATTCTGCGGTCAAGACTAAATATCCAGCTTCCGAAGGTTTGGTAGCACTCTTAGAGCCATTTATTGATACTGTAGTTATCTGTACCATGACGGCATTAGTCATCATAATATATAATTCAGGTGGAGCATTTGAATATGGTGATGCTGGTAATGGTGGCGTTCTGATAGATGGGATCGAAGTCAAAGGAGCAGGATTAACAACTAAAGCTTTTGGTGCTTTCATACCTTATTCTAATATATTCTTGACGATCTGTGTGGTCTTGTTTGCCGTGTCTACTATGATATCGTGGTCATACTATGGATTACAATCATGGATGTATTTATTTGGCAAGAGCAAGTTATCTGATTTGGTCTACAAAATAACGTTCTTACTATTTGTAGTAATCGGTGCTGCAGCCAACATGAAATCAGTATGGGGATTCTCTGATGCGATGATATTGGGCTTGGTATTTCCTAACATGATTGGCTTGTTCTTCTTATTCCCAATAGTCAAGAAGGAACTGGCTAAATACCTATCGGCCATTAAGAAATAGCAATAAAAAAGAGGTCAGTAGATTATGCTGACCTCTTATTCATAGTATTTTATAAAAGAGCAATCAAAAACTGTGTTGCGTTATCTTTATAAGCAATCAGTCTTAGGGGTTATTGTCGCTTTTTAGACGACATCATTTCCATTTAAAAGACACTATAGTCTTTGTTATCCCCCTATACTATTCTTAGATTTTGATTACTATCTGACATATGAGATATTACTTACTTATCGGTTCTAATATTGGACATAGTCTATCATATATAGAAAAGGCCAAATTCTTAATATCGCTAAGCCTTGGGAATATAATAGAAGAATCATCAATCTATCGTACAGCCCCTTGGGGAGAATCCAATCAAGACCATTTTTTAAATCAGGCCTTGAGCGTTGATAGTGACTACCTCCCTGCAGATCTGATGTCAAAAATTGAACATATTGAGTCACTATTGGGCAAAAAAAAACAAACCAAATATGGAGCTCGGACTATTGACATTGATATCTTACTTTGTGATGATAAGCATATAGAAAGTAAAAATTTGACAGTCCCTCACCCAAGATTGCATGAAAGAGCATTTACATTAATACCTTTAGCCGAAATCGCAAGCAATGTCTTGCATCCAGTTATGAATAAAAGTATTATTGATCTACTAAAAAGTTGTGAAGATCCACTGAGCGTGGAGCGTCTATGAGTAACATCGAGTTCCCATATAACTATATCTGCGTAGAGGGCAATATTGGCTCTGGCAAGACTTCATTTGCGACAATGCTCAAAGAAGAATACAACTGTGAGCTTATATTAGAAGAGTTTCAAGACAATCCATTCCTACCTTTATTCTATAAAGACAAGGACAGATATGCTTTTTCAGTAGAGCTCTTTTTTATGACTGAACGCTATAAGCAGATGCAACGACAGCTACTCAATAAGAGTATGTTCAGCGATTTCACCATTTCTGACTATTCATTTGTGAAGTCACTGCTATTCGCCAAAAACAACTTGATAGAAGAAGAGTATCGTCTGTTTATCAAACTTTGGAATGTCCTCAGCACATCATTTCCAAGGCCTGATATCCTGGTATATTTTCATCGAGATGTCCCTACCCTCAAAAAGTTCATCGACATCCGAGGTAGGGAGTATGAACAGTACATCAAAGATGATTACCTACAAAATATACAAAATACGTACTTCGAGTATTTTCGAAATATATTGACTTTCCCTGTGCTCATTATTGATCTTAACACTATCAATTTTGTCCAAGATGGAGCACATTATGAAGCTATCAAACGAATAATTGCAAGTAAATATAACCCTGGGGTTCATCGGGTCAGTCTCCTAGTATAGATCTCCGAGTCTCTCCTCTTCCAACTCTATCCTACCGAAATAGTACCTTATGCCTAACTCTAAGGACCCTCGACCATCTGTGACTGATGAGATCGCCCCGAAGCCTATATCATAGGATATGTTCAACTGAATGTTGCGTACATGAAATGCAGTAAAAACATTTAATGAATTAAACTGAACACCCTCTGAGCTATCACGCAAAATAGGCATCAAGCCAATAGCCACGGACGTATCTTCATCCACCTTATATTGGGCTGTAGTCCTCAGAGACACAGCGGCAAATACATTTTGTTGTTCATACATGAGCGTATTAATCCATGTGGCCTTTTTGCTCAGTATTTTTCTCAGTCCTACTAAGACGGAGTAACGTCTTTCTATGGGTAAACTACCCCCTTCATACATAGCTTGATTATAAGGATTTAAATGAAAAGCTGCTATACTTAGATAGTAATCCCCTACTCCATGTATGTGACTCGTCCATGCAAGTCCTAATGACAGATCTAATCCTGTTCGATTGCTTAGCTGGTTAATTGAAATCTCTCCAGAAGGAATACCAAGGTCTACTCTTTCATTCAATATATCATATTGAGATCCAAACCAAAACTCAGCATTGGTCAGACGAGTCATGCGTAATCCAATCGAGGTACCTATCGATAGTTTTTGATAATTCTTTCCTCTACTACCTAAAAGCTTGGCATATCTAAATGACATTAGTGCATCTGTCCGTGCAACGAGACCATTTTTAGGATTGTCATCTTTTATACGAGCCTCTAGTGTGATCACGTCTAGTTTATTGATAGCAAAAGTTCTGATACCATAGACCGTAGATAACCTATTAGGGCTAATATTAGAGGCTGTTGCTATTGACTGGGATTTTGCCAAATTTAATGCCTCCCGATAGCCAAAACCTATAACTGTAAACCCTTTAGGACTTGATATTAAAGCTGGATTGATATCCGAAAGATTCTCGTTGATATTGTGAAATCTAACGTCTTGAGTCCAAACTATCGTCGACCATGCCATTAAGAACCATATGACTGTCAGCCTCATCATCTCAAGACATGTGTTGATCCGCTATAACTATTGCTTCGACCATCTGGGAATAATACATGAGCGGTCCACATATAAGTACCTGCAGGCATGACTTCGCCTCTATAAATACCATCCCATCCTTCCATCTTTTGATTGGTCTGACTATCGAATAGTGTATATAAGTTTACGCCTTCTCGATCGTAGATTTTAAACTCTTGTATTATTGCTCCTGGAGTACCATAAACATGTAATTGATCATGCAAGTTATCTCCATTGGGGCTAAAGGCACTTGGAACCTCTATATGGTTGGCACGTTGAACAAATATTCTCTTTTCATCATAAGCCACACATCCCGCATCGTCTATGCTTTCCAAGGCCACTATAACCGTGGATTCAATATTATAAATCGTGAAGCTATCACAAGACATGCATGGTACCTGACCTACTGGATCTGATTGCCAAAACAGATCATAATCTCCCTGTGCACCACTTAGTGTTAATACGACATCTACATCTTGAAATTCGTAAGTAAAGGTATCTGTATTCAAAGAGACAATAAATTCTTCAGGCTCTGCTATACTTATGTCTGATATCACAAATGAACAATCTGATTGATCCGTCACTTCTATCATATATAGACCCTCATCGAGATTGCTAAAGCGATTATCATTGATAGGAGGGCCATTGTTTAACATATATGATACTGATCCAGCGGCCCCATCTACAGATACATTAATCTGTCCATCTTGGGCACCAAAGCAACTAACATCGACTATACCAGCAGTGGCTGAGATTGCCTCTTCTGGTTCATTAATCGAGGTTGTATACGTATAAAAACATCCTCGACTCGTTATGATTGAGGCTGTATAACTCCCCGCAGACAAACTACTTATAACCCTCCCTTCTCTCACGATGGAATCATGGGATTGCCATATCACCTCAAAAGGATCGTTTATCCCGGAGATATCCATTTCTATTAATCCTACTGTTTGGCCTTTACAATCGTTATCAGTCTTAATGGCATCAATACTCACTTGTTCCGCCGCCATGACCTCCACGATAGTTGATGTAAGGCAACCTCTCACGTCAATTATATCAAACGTATACATACCAGGAGCTAAGTCATCCAACATGACTTGTCTATCAGTGGTCATTTCTATAGCTCCATCGTTAATTACAAATGGTCCATCTCCATTGAGAATATCAAGCTGTATCGCTCCATCGTTAGAGCCGAAGCAGATATTATTGGTAATCGAGGTGGTCGTCCTAATCGGTGCTGGCTGAGAAATAGTAATACAAGTATCAATAGCACATCCGGTATCTGATATGATGGTTAGGCAATATCTACCTGCACTGAGATTAGCATTGGCTGTATTAATACCATCTTGATCAAATATAATTTGGTCAATTTGACCACGATTTTCTGTTATGGATATTCTACCATCTAAGGCCTCAAAGCAACTAAGGTCTTGAGTTGTTATATCTACTATAAAAGTATCTAAATCAGACACCTCAATGACATCCTGATAATCACATCCCATAGCATCTGTAACGATATAGTCATATCGTCCAGCTGGCAACCTTTGTCTAAGAGGACCATTAGAGCCATCTAACCATTGTATCATATACGGACCAGTACCTCCAGAAATTTCAAGATTCAGACTACCATCATTACTATTTCCACAAGTATTATTAACTACTTGAGGAGTCACTGCTAATGGCTCTGGTGCTGTTATTGAAAAGAATCCTTCATCTTCACATCCAAAAGCATCTGAAATTACAATTTGATATTCTCCGACATCCAATTCATCATATCTTGTACTATCTATTTCCTCATCTCCGCTGTCATATATACTGATATCAATTGGACTCTGTCCGCCGACAATATCAAAACTTATGCTCCCATTATTACTTAATGCACAACTAAGATCAGTAGTCCTGATATTCTCTATACTGATAGCCTCTGATGTAAAGATTTCAACAGAATCCACAAATTCACATCCTTCATTGTCGGTGATGGTGTATATATAGATTCCTGGATCAAGACCAAAAGCACTATTTTCTGTAGACCCATTACTCCAACTATATCGAAATGGAGGACGCCCTCCTGTTATAAAGAGATCAGCAAAACCTTGCAATCCACAGTAAGCATTTTCGACTTCTACCTCCACCTTAAGCGCTGGCGATCCTTCGATACTAAAATCAATATCCGCATCACAGCCATATCCATCTATGAGTGTTACTGTATAATCTCCTTGTGATAAGTTATCAATAATGGGGTTGTTGTATACCACATCATCGATAATATATTGATAAGGCCCTTTGGTGGTAACACTGGATATCTCCACGAGTCCATTAGGATCACATGAAGATGTATTATTGGATCGTCTCAGTATTTGGATATCTGGCATTATACACTCCGGCGTACCACAGAGTAAGCGCTCTTCGATACTGTTGCACATACCTGATATCGCTCTTACTGCAAAAGTTACAGTACGACCAGCCGACAAGTCGCCTATTTCAAAACTCGACATTTGATCAATTGACATCCACTCTTGATTTTCATTGACCATTATTTCAAAAGTCACTTCAGGTTCTTCATGGCTCCAGCTAAACAAGAGCCTATCTCTATCGATCTCTTGGCACGTCAGATTAATTGGAGGAGCAACTGACTCTATCATGGTGATCGTAATCGTATCTAAATAAGTGCATCCATTGGCATCAGCAGAGGACAGTATAAAGGTGTCATCCATACTGACGACAGTAGTCAGATCTACAGGATCATTGTTTTGATCCATTATTTCATAGGTCAACTCATCTGGATTGTTGAGGATAAAGGATACCCGATCGATACTTCCTCTATCTTGGTTTAGTTCAATATCCTCTATAATCAAGGTCCAAGTGCCTGAAAGATCTCCATCTACTCTTTGTAAGATCTTGCTTAAATCTATATAATCATTTAGACATATGAGCTCTCCAAAGACATTGCCAGAGAGCTGGCCTGGATTTACTAATCCGATATAACGACCAGTTGGTGATTGTAAGACAATCTTAATCTCAGCGAGATTTGGATGCGAGATACCATCAAGGCAAATATTCTCGATTATATTTCCAAAGTTATAGTTTCCAGCAATCATGATCTCCGTAGTGACACCTATAGAAGCGTCATTAGGACCACCAAAATCTTGTATGTTGAATGAAGAATTGAAGACAAGTGTCTCATCTTGCTTCTCTGGCAACCCTAATGAAGCGAGTGACCTGGGCTGACATATACTCTGATCATGAAAATCTGAGAACAATCTCTCCAGTCTATTATCGCTGACATTGATAACAATGGTATCGATAGCACATACTGAGTTGCCTGCAACGATCTTGATGATCTCAGTTGACTCTATATCTTCATCTATCAGAGCTCTAATGTCAACGGTTGCCTCGGATTCTCCTGCTGGCACTATGACTGAAGGTTGTGATAATTGATAATCTACATCAGCAGTAGCGCTACTTTCGCTCTGGAGGATATCTATGGTAATCTCAGTTGTCTCAGAGACGGGTTGATCAAATCGTACGCCTATCTGACCAGCTTGGCATCCTTCGTAGAGGGTGTTGTCAGGACCGATGTTACTAAACAAAGTATACTCCTCTGTTCCAAGGCTGTTAGCTTCTAAAAATACAGCACTATCAAAATCAAAATCATTGCTATCACCAATAATGATCTTAATCGTATATACCTCACAAGGCACCAAATCTGCTTTAGCCTTGAATACATCTAAGAAACCATCAAAGGTAAATGTTAAGCTACCCGTATTATCATTATAATACTGTGAGAACGCCAATGATTCATTCTCTTTATCACAAAAATCATTGTTAGTACCTTCTCCGATGATCCCATTGTTGACACTATTAGTCCAAACTGGAAAATCAGTAAAAGTTTCTCCTGTAGGGTCGTTAACATCTGGGACTAAAGCAATATTGTGTCTATCATAAGTCCCTCCATCAGGATTAGGACCACTGACAAAAAAGGCAAAAATATCATTGAACTTAGAACAGTTAAATTCAGGATACTCTTCAGAAGCAAAGACATATTTAAATTCGAGTGCTGACGATTGAGGGATAAACTCAATTTCTATTCCCGTTACTTCTTTTAGTTCATTAGAAGACAGTGCTTGTAAGTCATCATCAGAGCCGACAAAATTTTGATCAGCCGTACTTCCAGTATTCTCACTGTTGTTGGCCATATCTATCGAACTAACCTTACCTGTAGATAGCACGATGCCTTGATTAATCTGTATATCGGACATAGCATCGTCAAATACTCCTATAGACTTCTCACTGCCGATTATGCGTACGTTAGTTACTTTGATACCACTACCTATGAGCATATCATTGACAAGATTCTCTATCGAAAGATCTGTAGTATTACTTGTTGTAACTGAAATTTGTGAAAAAGAACTATAAGTGATAAAGGTCAGAAGGCCTATAAGGATATAGGTCAGTGAGGCACTAACGGTGCTCGGTGATGATTGATATGTTGAAATATCTAATTTCAAACCCAAATTTTTATCGATAATGATCCGTTAAATCTGCTGGAGATAAACTAATCTTACCTTTTTTTGCTCTTTTATTAATAGTTAAAAATATAACTCTATACATATGAGACAATTTTTGAAGCTAGTCACCTCATCCTGCCTAGGTACTATTTTAGCGGTTTTAACACTTTTTTTCCTAATTTCTCTCATAAGTATCTCTTCTACCCCCCAACAAAACCTCTCAGACGCCTCTATCCTGCATATAACTATGGATGGAATCGTCCCTGAACTATCAGACAACGTTGAAACTAGCCCATATAGTTTTGACAAAGATTATGCCGTCGGCTTAAACGATTTGAAGAGACTATTGATCAGGGCACGCACCGATGATAAGATCGATGGCATTCTACTCCAAACGGAGAATACATCAATGAATCCCACAAAGGCCTTAAGCATTGGTCAGATGATAAGAGATTTCAAAGAATCGGGCAAATTTGTTTATGCATATGGAGATTATTTCACTCAGAGTGGATATATCATTGCCAGCTCCGCTGATAGCATTTTCTTAAACCCCAACGGATTTATAGATATGAGGGGCTTAGGAATGATTGTCCCTTATATGAAGGACTTTAGTGACAAAAGCCAAATAGAATTTGATGTATACTATGCAGGCAAATACAAGAGTGCCATTGAGTCTTACTACCTAAACTCCATCTCAGAAAACAATCGTTATCAAACCAAAGAATATCTGAATGATTACATCAGCCGTATTGATGAATTCGTCGGAGATAATAGAAATATTGGCCCTGGTCAAGTTGCTAAGTCTATGAAGACATTTGAATCTGATCATGCCGAAGCCTGTCTCGATGCACATCTTATTGATCATATCTCTTATTGGGATGATGTAGCACAGAGGTTAAAGAAGCTCACGGACGTCAAGACATTAAATCTGGTGAACCTGCCTGATTATTATAATTTCACGCCCGCTACATCTGTCAAGGCTGACGATCGCATAGCCATTGTCTACGCAGAAGGTACTATTATACACTCTGGTGATCAAAAAGGCAGCATATCGGTAGAACGTTACGAAAAAAGTCTGGACAAGATTATAAAGAATAAGAGAATCAAAGCCGTCGTCCTTCGTGTAAACTCTCCTGGAGGCAGTGCCTATGCCTCTGATGTGATATGGCAAAAAATAGAACAAATAAAAGAACGTGGCAAAATTGTCGTTGCATCTTTTGGCGATTATGCGGCGTCCGGAGGTTATTATATAGCATGTGGCTCAGATTATATTGTATCAGAACCGACAACACTTACTGGATCTATCGGAGTGTATGCTATGATGCCCAACCTTGGTACTTTCTTTAAGAATAAATTAGGTATCCATTGGGATACAATAGGTACCGGCGATCATAATTTTATCTACTCTATGGTCACCCCTAAGACCAACTCCAACAACCTCAAGCTCCAAGCCAATAC
>CAZJHC010000101.1:9825-11556 GCA_964545645.1 uncultured Saprospiraceae bacterium | reverse complement strand
GATATAATGGATATGTTTTGTTCATTCTGATAAATCGTTCTTAGTTTTTTGATACTTAATTTAGATACATCATAAAAGACAAAACAAGAATCTATAAACAGCTCATCGATATTATTATAAAAGTCCGACAACGTAACAATGGTCACTGGATAATAATCTTTGATCAATGCATAGAATGAAGATTGGTGCTCTTGTGCTGATGTTAAACTGCCCTCTCTGAACAGATGATTATAAAGTTTTATGTTTTTCTCTTTGAGGTTATTACTAGCTTGACTTCTCTTGGTGCACCATAGATTGTGGATTAGGTCTATTTTGCTTTTTACGATCTTATCGTCTACTCTTTGAATACTCTCAAGACGTTGCTTAGGACGATTATGACGATTGGATGCTCTTTTTTGCAACAAGCAAGTCTGATAATAATCTATGATTGCTTGATCCCAGTGTAGCGACTCTTCTTGAGCCAATAAGTCGATGAGAGGTTGAGATAGCTTAAGCTGATTTTGCTTTAGTTTGAACTGGACAAATTTGTGATCTAAGAGGAGGGCTTTTATTTGTCGGAATTGTAAACTGAGCTTGTTGATTTCTTCTTTCATAGCCCATACGCTATAAAAGCGATCGCTTACCTTACAGGATAAAAATGGGCTCCCAGTCAGCATGGATCTAAGGTCATCGATGTAAGAAGTGATGAGCGATAATTTAGGATGAGTGAGATTAAAAGGGGTCATCCGCTGGAACCGAGTAATTGTATGATGACCATATATGGATTCTTTGTTCGCCAGCTCTTTTTCAATTGAATTTATAAGTTGTTGTATATTTTGATTTGGTGTAAGGGCCGTAGCATCAAAGAAGTTTAGAATTGATCTATCCTTTACAATTGATTTTACTTGTGAGTCCATTTTCGTCATGCCATAGTCCAAGTCTACCGTCATAAGTAGCTCTTTTGCCTCTTGGATGACCATTTGCAAGTATGTGGCCTCTTTTTCTATATCACTTCTAATTGCCTTGAATATATTTTCTTCAAGATAATTGTACGCATTGAGGATGCGCTGTAAAGTATCATGGATTATTTGAGCCTTATTTTTAGCATCATTATATGACTCAAGTGATTTGAATATCTCTGGATCAATTATACCCAAGTGGGCCATGTCAAACCGTGGCTCGAACCATTCTTCTAAGAGATTTAACTCCTCTATAAAGAGTACATCGAGGTCGATCTTATAAATTTCGTTCATCAGATCTTGAGGTAAGGCTTTTCTTGGCCTGGTCCCTTGCTCAGAGATATGTTCTTTTAAAGTATGATCGCCTGTTATGAGTTTATTCAGCGGGATGAGCTGAGTCTTAATTTCCTCATTGATTGAAGATTTAAACCTCTCGAGATTTTGGAGTTCATATCTATTTTGAGGAATCTCAGCTAAGCTAGCGAGGATTTTAATTCTTTCTTTGGTTTTCTTATTGTCTAATGATGTTTCTGACCAAGGAATGCTTAGGTGGGCCATTTTTCTTTGAGCCAAAATTTTGGACGGGGCGGTGTTATCAGCCTCATCAGGAATGATGATATAACTATGTTGTCCATTGAGTAAGTTTTGTATAATGCGCTCGGACAGAAAATTAGCCCTAACCCTCGGGTCAGATGCAGCTGTGATACTTATCTGATCATTGGAGGCGGTAGCTATACTATCTTGAATAGATGGGGACATCGTGCTTAAGGACATAGAGCTTCATTATTAGTTC